>NZ_JBQWIE010000100.1:0-605 GCF_056745525.1 Parasediminibacterium sp. HNIBRBA5674
GGGTGTAGGTGTGTATTACTTGCTTTAAACAGTTTAAACCCGATAGCTATCGGGTCGTGATGTCTACCTTTACCAAAAGCAGTGCAAATAATCTTCTTTGTTTTCTTCTCTGCAATTACTTGCGTTTTTTGGGTGTGTCGCTTTTTCTTGCCTGAATAATGCCTTCGTTGTTTTTTTTCGGGCGTTCAACGGGGCTTTCACTAACATCTATCAACACGACCTCAAAAGTGTTTTCTGATTGCAATAGCTTTTTCTTACCTGGCAAATGATAACGGGCATCTTGAATAATAATTGACTCTATTTCTTTTATCATCTCACATACTCTGCTTTCACTTAATCCATACGTAATACCAATGTGGTATTGTGTTCTATATTCTCTGTAATACATCAAAACCATTAACAACGCATCTTCTGTACTCAAAATAGGCTTACTCCCAGACCTAGGATGCTTACGATGTAATAATTTGTAATTGTTGAGAATTTCAACTATTTCTAAAAAAACAGCTTTGTGAATGCCTGTTGCTCTTTTGAATAATCCTCCTGAATGGGTTGACATAGCTGACCAAAACATAGTTTCATTTTAGTAATAAAACGAAAAAAAACTT
>NZ_JBQWIE010000101.1:0-602 GCF_056745525.1 Parasediminibacterium sp. HNIBRBA5674
ATGTGTGGTGGAAATCCTGAAAAACTAAATGAAGTTTTATTGTGTAACACCTCATAAATATCTTTCGTACACCTATGATGATAGCACGAAGCTGGCGCATATAAATGCTAATGGTGGTATTAGATTTACCAGCATCGCTTAAAAAGGCTTCGTATTCTTCTAAAAAGTTTGGTGTGATGTCTTGTAAGTGCAGATTCTTTTTAAAGAGGTTGATTGAGTTGATTGTAGTACGATAAGCAATAGCGGTGCCAATGCAATTTTTTGCTTTTAACTTAATGATGTAATTATCAAACCAATGCTGTAAAGCTGTATTTTTATTGACAGCTACATTGCCATAAAATGCTTCTTCAAAAGCGACAAAAGAGAAGGGGGAAAGTGTATCAATTACCTTCAAAGCTTTTGCTCTTAATTCACCTAATTTGGCATTGATATTTTTGAGGTTATTATCACGAAGATTAGAGCCATTCATCTTATCCCATTCAGCCTCTGTAACATGCTCGTTTGTAGAGTATCTCTTTTTGGAAGTACAGGGCAAACGCATCTAAATTTCTTTAAAGAGTATATTTTCTAAGAACTTATCGTTTAATATACACATCATCCTT
>NZ_JBQWIE010000102.1:0-589 GCF_056745525.1 Parasediminibacterium sp. HNIBRBA5674
CACATCAACCACTATTACTTCAAAATTATTGTCGCTATTATGCAAGGCCTTTTTGCCAGGCAAATGAAAGGATGGTGATTGTAGTAGTATCTTTTCTGTTGTTGTAATAATACGCCAACAATGCATTTCACTGATGCCATAGCTTTTACTAATATGCAAAAAGGTACGATACTCTCGATAGTACATCAGTAACATTAACAGTTAATCTTCTATTGACAATTTAGATGGTCTACCACGTTTAGAATCCTTACACTGAGCTTGCTTATAGTTGATAACGAACAATGTCATCTCTATAAATGTCGTTGGTTTTACATGTGTAAGACGTTTGAACATCTCTGCAGAACAATCTTTTACATCTTTATATAGCATAACTATATTAACGAACAAAAAAGAAAAATATTGAACGATAGGTTTATGTTAGAGGTCTTATTGATAAAGAGAAAATTATCAATTATAGTAACATTTGAGCAGGTAATTTTTAGGGGTTAATAAATTAGCGTTAGTTTTTTAGTCAAATTTTTAGTTAAATAAAAAATGGCGATTACTTAATTAAAAGTAATCGCCATAAATTAATAGTATTAAAAAGTGT
>NZ_JBQWIE010000103.1:0-563 GCF_056745525.1 Parasediminibacterium sp. HNIBRBA5674
CTGGTGCCACTTTGTGCACCTGCACTACCTGTACCTATTTGTCTTGCAGTACCACCAGAACCTAAATTGCCAGTTGCACGTAATACAGTATTGCTGCTATTGCCGGTTACTGGTCTATTTTCGCTTCTATCACCACGTACATATAGTAAGTATCCCGTACCTGGTGCTAAGCTTCCAGCATCGGTAGTATTAGCCAAGCTGGTCCATTTACTACCAGGGGCTGCATCGTCATTGTAGGTAAAAATAGAGTTTTTAGCAAGTGATGGGCCATCAAAACCATTTGTACCAGCTGTTACACCACCAGTAATGTGTGTACCATAGCCAGAAATAGTAGCACCGCCCTCTTGCCAGCCATTATAAATACTGCTAGTTACTGGGCTACCCACCAGTACATAAGCTTTTCTACCGCTACTTGGTATATAACGCTCTACTGTTACATTGGTTGCACCACTTATAGAGCCGCCAATGCCTGCACCATATTTAGCTGTACCTGTTGCATCCGATTTAAACGTTACAGGTCTACCATTAAAAACAAAAGAAACACCAGTTGGGGTGGTACAAGC
>NZ_JBQWIE010000104.1:0-550 GCF_056745525.1 Parasediminibacterium sp. HNIBRBA5674
ACCAAATACGGATGCAGGTTTTTAGCCGTGCAAAAAAAATGGAAGGCCCATGGGAAAGTAAAATTGTACTTAGCAATGGCAATGGTACCGATAGGCATCCATCGCAAGGTACACTTCTAAAATTAGATGATGGCAGTTGGTGGTTTATTCATCAACTAGCAAGAGGCGAAGCTAAAGAAAGGTACAATGGCAGGCCACAATTTTTAGAACCTGTTACGTGGAAGGATGGCTGGCCACTAATAGGTATTGATACCGATGGTGATGGTATTGGTGAGGTTGTTTGGCAAAATAAAAAACCAATAAACGGCTTGCCAATAACGGCACCAGCCACGGATGATGATTTTAGTAAGCCGACTTTGGGCTTACAATGGAACTGGCGTTACAATCCTAAAATGGACAGATGGTCGCTCACCGAAAGGCCAGGATTTTTGCGCTTAAAATCATGCGTTTCAGCACAGCCAACAAAAAACCAAGAAAGCATAAAACTAGTGCCAAACTTATTGGCACAGCGCACCATGGGGCGTTATAAAAATGTAATGACTACCAAGTT
>NZ_JBQWIE010000105.1:0-532 GCF_056745525.1 Parasediminibacterium sp. HNIBRBA5674
GGCAAGCGGTTACAGCCATCTCATAATCAATCATCATAACACTATAAACAACCATTACCATGTCAGATTTTATTCCAAAAGCAGATGATACATTAACCACTTGGCTCACATCGCTAAAAACCAAATTAGCCATACATGCCATCACATTAGGCATTCCCCCAGCCGATGTAACCATTTACCAAAACCAGTGCGATGACCTGATTGCCAGCATTGCAGATGTAGACAATACCAAAAAGCTATTAAAAAATAAAGTAAGCAGTAAAGACCAATTGCGTAGCGATGTTGTAGGCAACCTACGCACCCTTGCTAACCGTATTAAAAACACTGCAAGCTATACCGCAGCCATAGGTAACGATCTTGGTATAGTAGGCACCGTAACCGTGTTTGATGCACCTAATGCTAAGCCTACATTAAGTATTACCCTAAATGGTGGGCATATTGTACTCGCTTTTGACAAGCAAAAAAGCAATGGCGTAAAAATTTATAGCAAGCGTGGCGAAGAAACCGCCTTTAGCTTTTTGGCACTAGACAC
>NZ_JBQWIE010000106.1:0-515 GCF_056745525.1 Parasediminibacterium sp. HNIBRBA5674
GAATATTAAAAAGACAAGGTAGTAAGATACAAATTAAGCACCTAGCTGAAATACTAAATGCGTAATCCAATTTATAGTAATCTTGCTTTTAAAAACTTATTTCCCATGTCACCGTTTAAACTTTTTTACAAACTTTTTTTGTTCATTATCAATTAGTTATGTCTTTTTTTATTTTTACCATGACAGTTCAGGACGGACAATAATATGCCATTATTTAAGTTTACACTACGATAACTGAAAACGTTTGCATTACACTAAATAGTCCGTATGATTCTAACGATATTTAAACTCTTGATACCCCTATTGTTCCTGATAGTATCTAACGAAAGGTTGCGTTGTTGTTTAAATTCGCAAACCGCCTCTCACACATCATTCTAAAGAAAATCTCTAAAACAAAAGCTGTATGAAACGATTGAATTCACAAACCTTATTTGTAAGACAAGCGGTACTACTAATGTTAGTCGTGCTAGTTTTTTGCGGGTTAAAACTTTCTGCCCAAACATTGGTGCAGGTAA
>NZ_JBQWIE010000107.1:0-468 GCF_056745525.1 Parasediminibacterium sp. HNIBRBA5674
TAGTTTATAGAGGTGTGAATGTATTTTGCATTTAAGAATTAAACGTCCTGAACTGTGCTGACGAATGAAAAAATATTGCGTCTAAATAGACGAGATAAACGTATTATTTATTGCCTTAACGATAGCTTTAAGAATTACTTTAAACTAATTGTATGATATACCGAAAATTGTACAATATCGCGATTATAAAATACATCGGTTGGCTTTTGTTGAAACCAATTTAAACATCCTAATTCTATCGCTAAATTTGGTAAAACATCTATACTAGCACCAACATACAACCTATTTTGATCAAAACAATTAGTCACTATTTTACTACCTAAATTAAGGTGTATTTCATCGTTTACTTCTCACACATCTAAATCCAGTGTTACTACTGCCAGAATCTGTGCTACTCTTCATTCTGCGAGAAACTCTGTAACCTGTACAGTAACTTTTGTTGCACATAAATGAACCACCACGTAAAGA
>NZ_JBQWIE010000108.1:0-458 GCF_056745525.1 Parasediminibacterium sp. HNIBRBA5674
ATTAAAGTCCAATAACTCAGTTGGTGTAGCTTGTTAATTTGAGGATTAGCACAATTAAAGTTTCCTGCTGAAAGCATAGAAGAATGCACCACAATACCTGTTAATAAATCCTTTGTGGGTGTGCTTGTCAAGCCACTAACTTCTACATACCTAAAGCCATGATAGGTAAACCGTGGTTCCCAGATTTCTGTACCAATGCCCTTACAAATATATTTTTCTGTTTGAATAACCTTTGTAGCATATACACCTGTAGTGCCATAGGCTAATGTATCATTTGCTACTTCCTCAGCCATTTTCATGGTAATGATTGTGCCTTTTGGTGCGTTGATTTTCAACCTATTCCATCCTGCGAAATTTTGCCCCATATCAAACACATAATTGCCATTTGGCAACTTGTAAAACTTTTTAGTAGCCAATGTTTGCATCTTTTTTATTGCTGGCAAATTCTGTGGTTTTAA
>NZ_JBQWIE010000109.1:0-453 GCF_056745525.1 Parasediminibacterium sp. HNIBRBA5674
TAACGCAAGTTGCTAGTTATAAAATAAGTGAGCATCGAAAAGAGTTTAAAAGTTACCACACTCATCAAACTCAATTAAGATGCTCACTGAAGATAAAATTATAGGAATCTACTGTTTGATAGATGATTTATTGAAAGGAATTAATCATACAGAAGATAGCCGAAGGCGTATCAGTGATAGTGAGGTACTGTTTACAGCCATCATATCGGCTCTTTATTTTGGGGGTCATCAGACCCATGCACTGGGTTATGTAAAGCAAACAAGGCTGGTTCCTCTCATGCTAGACAAGAGCAGGTTTAATAGGCGTCTCCACAGGCTGGAAGCCCTGCTGTTTGCGATGTTCCATCAGGTGGGCAACTACTTTAAGGACGTAAGTTGCGAACGAGACTATGTAATAGATTCTTTCCCAGTGGCTGTTTGCGACAATATCCGCATCAGTAACTGCAAGTTATT
>NZ_JBQWIE010000010.1:0-110520 GCF_056745525.1 Parasediminibacterium sp. HNIBRBA5674
GTAACACCATAAGCAAAAGCTGTAGGTTTACTTGAATCTACGTAATTAGTTAACCCTGGTGTACCGTTAAAATCAGTATTCTTTCCTCTTAAAAAGACCGCGTAAGCTGTATTTGCACCTACTATTTGATTAGCTGAGCTAGACCATGAATTATCCGAATTGTATATTTTAACATAATTGGCTGCACTTATAGATGCAATAGAATCACCGCTAAAACCAACATACGATGAAGGTGTTAAAGTAGTATTAAATGGATTCGACAATACTCTATAACCACGCTGACCAGTAATCCATTGCTGTAAAGTAACGTTTGGTATTGTGCTTACTGAATTATTAACAAATGCCCCTGAACCTGCTGCTGTTGACTTTACAATAATACTACCGTTATTTGTTGTAGTACCAGTTACTGTTAATATTGCACCAGCATCTACAGTTACTA
The DNA here is from genome assembly GCF_056745525.1 of Parasediminibacterium sp. HNIBRBA5674. NCBI lineage: Bacteria > Pseudomonadati > Bacteroidota > Chitinophagia > Chitinophagales > Chitinophagaceae > Parasediminibacterium > Parasediminibacterium sp. HNIBRBA5674. The sequence continues at coordinate 440 of NZ_JBQWIE010000010.1, forward strand.
CACCACCAGCATCTACAGTAAGCGATGCCAAAGTTTGGTTGGTGCTTATTCGTAATGTACCACCATTATTTACAGTTACGGCACTAGTTACTGCAATTGTTGTACCGCCAGTTCTGCTTAATTGTAAAGTACCGCCAGATACTGTAGTTGTACCAGTATAAGTATTAGCATCGCCTAGTACCAAAGTACCAGTACCAGATTTTACTAAAGAAATTGAACCGGTGATAATACCAGAGTTAGCATCTGTACCATCGCCATAATTACCTGCACCATTTACTGTAAATGTTGCAGCAGTAGAAGAAGTAATTGTATTATTAACAGAAGAAGAAGCATTCGTACCACTTGTAGAATTTAAACCACTTACAGTTTGATTAAATCCATTAAGATCAAAGATACCCACATTCGTACTCGCTGCTTGACCTAAACTTAACGATGTGCCTGTTGGTAATCTATCATTTCCTGTAGTTAATCTAATAGTACCGTTATTAATAGCAGTTGAACCACTATAAGTTGAAACACCACCAAGTGTCAATGTACCAGCACCTTGTTTTACTAAAATACCCGTACTACCAGACTTATTAGCAATTACACCATTATATGAAAGGATTCCTGTAGAACCTGGCGCAGATATTGAAGTACCACTAGTAGCACCAACTGCAATATTTCTTGTTGACGCAATAGTAACAGCACCACCACTAGCTATCCCAAAACGACCACCATCAATAGTAATAGTATTTGCAGAATTACCAATACTACCATCTGACGTAAATCTAACCTCTGCAACTCCAGTACCATCACCAAATCCATTGATATTTACTGGCCCAGTGAAGGTATTAGTACCAGTAATATCGAACCTTCCAGTACCATTTGCATTAGCAGTAAAAGTTAATCCATTAGAACCAGTATTCGATATGACACCGCCTAAAACTATGGTACCGCCATTACCTAAAGTAAAAGTTCTTAACGAACTACCTAAAGACATGTTATTACTAAAAGTTAAAGTGGCAGTTGAATTAGCCAACGATATTACGGTGCTCATTTCACCAAATTGAATATCACCACCAATTGTTATCCCTGTAAATTTTCCTGTAAAATCACGTGTAGCACTCCCCGCAACCGTACCACCGTTTAATGTTAATGCTCCATTTCCCATAGCATTCACACCACCAGCTATTAATGCACCAGCATTTAACGTAAAGCCACCTGCAAATGTGCCACCAGCTGTTTGTAAAGCTCCTGCCCCATTTTTTGTAAAAGCAGCTGTAGAAGATGTAGATAATGCTTGAGAACCAATACTTTGATTTATTCCTGATGAAACGTTTATTGGCAAATTAATACCCGCTGCCCCAATAGTACCACCTGCTGTCCAAGTTATAGCCGCACCGAAATTAATACCTACAGTAGTTGCGATAGTACCACCTGTAGCTGAACCAGCATTGTTGAAATTCAAAATTGGACCATTAGTAGTTACTAGTGCAGATGTGTAAGGTCCAGAAGGATTAGTACTCCAAACGTTATTAGTAAGGGTACCAGAAGTACCAAAATAGTTATTGGTTTGCCCCCATCCATTAACCACAATAAAGAGTGTAAATAATAATAGTAATTTTTGTCGCATGTGTATATTTTTTTTGGTTATAAACAATATTACTGCAAATACTCAAAAAAAATAGCCTTACAAAAATTAATTTATCATTAACAAGTACTTAAAAACAAAGAATATTCATATCAACATGTTATTAATTTAAATTAATAACAATAAATTAACCTAGCGTTAATACTTTATTAATGTAACAAGAAATTGCATCGTATAGGAAGCACTAGTAATTAGAGAAGGTTCTGCTTCTATTAATTTTCAAGTCTCTTAAAATGCCCGATTTAGGGCTAATGGTGATATTGAATGAGCGGTACAAACCAATTGGGCTTACGTTAATGGCTAGCTGCCAGCAGTGCATTTCTCTAGTTACAAACATGCTGAACTGTTGTAACCCACCAGAATTAAAATCGTAATAACCATTACCACCAACTTTCCATTTTTCAGTTAAGCTAAAATCTCCTGAAAAGTTAACACTGCTAAACACTTGTGTTACATACTGATAATTGGGTGAAAATGTTTTAGTATAGTTAAGCGAGTAACTCAAACTCAAACTCCATGGAATATTAAAGTCGGTAAATTCTGCAGGATTACTACGTGCATATTGCAATTGCCGCTGCTGTTCATCTGGTGTTAGGTATGGGTCTACAGGCATGCGTTCGCTGTCTTTTTTACCATCCTTTGGTTTGCTTTTAAACTGTGTTGATAGCGCAATATTACCAGAAGTCAATCTACCCAAACTTGGTTTTGTACCGTTCCATGTGTACTGATTTTTCCTAAAACCAGTTGCATCTACTTGATATGGATCTAAGGTAAAACCACCAGTAATATTTACTACATCAAACAAAGTAGTACGGGCATAAAACTGAAATGGTGCCAAATTAAAACTATCGGCTAGTAAATTGTATGAAGAACTAAAACCAAAGCCGTCAATCAATTTCACCTTCTTTGTTGCATTGGCTTTTGTAGTATCTTTTCTGTCCTTCACTTTCATTTCTAGCAAGTTATCTATACCAAAACTGATACTACCTGCATTAGTACCACCAAAACCGCCCGAACCAAATTGTGATACACGAGCTGTATGGCCAAACGTATCTACCTGCACAGTGTAAAAGAACTTACTCGACAAATCTGGTGTGTAAGTAAAGCCTACAGTTGGTCTTATTTCATGCCTTATGGCTACTATATTTTTAGATTTTTTAAATAAGTACGTACCAAATATTCTGGTATTTGCACTTACGCCAAAACTCATTTGCGATGAACGATACAAGCCTTTTACCATAGATGTATCTAGTCGCTTGTTACTATTATTCCAAGTTAAAATAGTTTTTTGTGCATACCAATTTTCTGAATACGATATACTAGGGCTAATGGTAACTGCACCCAAAGCAGGTAATGCCAAACTAATAGGAATATTGTGCGTAGCGTTCCATTGTGTCGTATCTAACAATTTTCTAAGCGTTACGCCAGCGGTATCGTAATAAGATATTTGGTTGCTAAATGAACCGCTGTAACCAATACCTAATTTCTCATACCATTTGCTGCTTCCTACGCTTTCCTTCTTTTGAAATGGATAAAAAGTATTCACGTTAAACCCAATATTCGGCAAGCTTAGGTTAACCAAACGCGTAGCATTATTTTGATTATGATTGGCAGAAATAGACAAATTGGCTTTGCCTCTAAAATCTTTACTGTAATTAATAGTAGAACTTAACTGGTTTTGAAAGTTCAAGTAAGGATTATTTAATACCGTTTGGTTATATCTACTACTAGCGAAGTTCACGCTGGCAGAGAAATTAGTTCCTGGACGAACACGAGGATCTTGCGAGTGCTGCCAGTTGATGCTATAAGATTTGGTAGTTGTAAACTCTTCTTTAGAAAAACTAGAAGCGCCAAAGCTGTAACTTCTATTCAGTGCTTTGGTATTTTGAAACCTAACATCAAGCCCGCCATTATAGCGATAGCGCTTTTGGTACTTAGGGCTTACATTCAAGCTCCAGCCACCATAGCTGTAAATATTCGCTCTTGTAACTACATCAATATACTCGCTTATTACTTTATAATAACCTAAGCCTTCAAGCCCCAAACCAAAATCTTCACTTACGTTAAATGCTGGTGGCAAAATACCAGAATGCCTGCCTTGCACCAATGGATAAATACCAAAAGGAATACCAATTGGTATAGGCACACCTTCAAATTCTGGTGCTGCAGGACCACTTACTGCTAGCTTATTACTAATCATTTTTATTCTGCGAGAGCGAATAGAAAAGTGCGGTGTATCTAAATTACAAGTGGTAAAGCGATTGCGGTAGCCATAATATTCATTATCACTTACTTTTTTAGATAGATCAGAATGTACAAACATTTCGCCCTGCTGTACATAAGTATTTTTAGTAAGGCCTTTAAAAGTTTTTAGGCTAAATAAAATAGAATCGCTGATGGTTTTCATATCGCCCTGCGTAAGGTTGGGCTTGCTGTAAGGGTTGCCTGTGGTATCGGTAGCACCATAAGCTTTTACCATTTGACCCGTTTGGTCGTATTTAATGGTGGCAGCATCTAGCGTTACATCCTTATTACTCACATTGGCTTTGCCATATAAAATAAACTCTTTGGTGGGTATAATTAACACACCAGAATCAGACGCTTTGTACTTTATGGGCGCATCTAGCGAGTCTTTTGAGATAGTTAATGTATCAATGGTATTAATGCTATCAGTTTGCCCTTTGGTGGCACTATCTATGGCTGACAACTTCTTACTAGTATCAGCAGTTTTGGGTAATGTGATAGCAATTGGCCTTCTTCTATTTTTCGGTACGGTATCTAATGTGCTGCTTGATTCTGAAAAATGAAATTTATTAGCTACACTTGCACTCACATGCATTGTTAAAATAAACAAACCAGCCAAGGCCACAATAGCCCAACCCTTTTTTTCGTTAATTTTACCTTGTTTGTTCATATAAGATGATGGCAAAAATAGGTGCTGAAATGTAAACGACCTCTTAATTAAAATGCTTTAACTTTTTAGATATGATTGTAAGAAAATATGCTGCGTTGTTTTTGTTAAGCTTTCTAGCAATACTTTGTACTTCTTTCACTACGTATGCACCCAATATTCAAAAATCTCGTTTAAGAAAAATAGTTATTGACCCAGGCCATGGTGGTGCTGATAGTGGCGCACCTGGTAAATATTCGTACGAAAAAAATATAGCACTCGCTATTTCTTTAAAGCTAGAAGAACTACTACGTGAACAAATGCCAGAAGTAGAACTAGTGGTAACACGTAAAAGCGATATTTTCCACTCACCAGTTACCAAAGCCAATATTGCCAACCAAGCCAAAGGCGATTTGTTTGTGTGTATACACTGCAATAGTGCCGACCCAACACGCCACAGCGAATACATTGGTACCGAAACCGTAACAGTAGGCAAAGGCAAAAAGAAACGTAAAGTAAAAAAGCCGCAATACCGTACTTATTACACACCCAACCCTGCTAAGGGCACTGAAACCTATATTTGGGGGGCGCACAAAAACGATGACAAGCAACTAGCCATGCGAGAAAATCAGAGTTTGTACTTAGATAGTACCTCTGCCCAAAGCGTTAGAGAATTTACCAAAGGCTCGGTAGAAGAAATGACTGCCATTAACCTAAGAACAAGATTGTACTTTGATAGAAGCAAATCATTAGCCGAAACTATTGAAGAAGAGTTAGAAAAAGCAGGCCGTGTAAACAGACAAGCCCTTCAACGTCAAAAAGGTATTTGGGTATTGCAAGCCGTAGCCATGCCAGCCGTACTAGTAGAAACAGGCTACATTAGCAACCCAGAAGAAGAAGATTACCTAAACAGCAAAGAAGGCCAAGAAACCATTGCACAATCTATAGTAAACGCTATTAAACGCTACAAATACTCTTTAGATAATAAAACCATTGGTACGTCTACAGGGAAATAACCCACAACGTCATAGCGAGGCACAGCTCGTCCCGGAAATCGGGAAAGCTATCTGCATTAAATATAGCTACATAATATATTTTAAAGGCAACCCATTTAGGGTTGCCTTTATTTTTTGCGCCTTCGGCAAATAAGTGTGCATCGGATTACTTTTAGGTGTAAGATCACAATTATTACTTTAAATTTAACATTTATTACTTTATTAGTAACAACTAATAATTTACAAGTAACAAATGATACTTTACATATAATATTTGATAGTTAAAAAATAGTAAACATTAGTTCCTTATTAACAAATGATAGTTCGCAATTAACAAAGATTAGCTAAATCATAATAATAGTTACTTTAATTATACTATTTAAGCTTATATAGTTAGTGTAATAGCCTCTTAGGTATTTGTAAATAGCTTATGGGCATTTGAAAAAGCTATGTATGCTATTGTAATGGCTAGTTATTAGTTTGTTTAGGTTATACTTGTTAGTAGTATAATAGCTTATATTACTTGTAAACCTACTTTACCTGTATGCAGAAGAATAAATGGCCATTGACTAATAACTGATAATGCTGCATTGCGCTTTTAATTTTAAAAGCCCTACAAAACTTGCAGTTTTGTAGGGATAGTTTGTTGCTTTTGCCAAACTATAAGTTTTGCAGAGCAAGGGTTAATCTACAAAATAATTACCGCTAATAATGCTGCAACTACAACCTTATGCCCTATCAAAAAGCACATTATTTAAAGTTAATTAACGAAAATAAACTTTGACTTACTAGACCACCCATTTTGACCTGACAACATCAACCAGTTGGCTCATTGGCATTTACATTCGTTCACTTGAAAATAATTTGCCAATGAAAAGGAATTCTTTCTACTTATGCTTGTGTTATTTGGGGCTGCTTTCATTACCAAGTAGTATTTTTTGTCAAGCTACACAAAACACCCCTACTAACGACACCCATTTGCTGATAAATCCAGACTTTGAAAAAGGCACTATGGATGGGTGGAAGCATTGGAGAACAAAATTTTGTAGTATTAGCAACGACGCTTTTTCAGGAAAATATGCATTAAAAGTTGGCCCAGAAAGGGCTTTTGGTGTGCAAGAAATTAAAGTAAAGTCTAATAGCCTATATCAACTTTCTGCTTACGTAAAAACCGAATCTGGTGCAGAAGAAATACAACTGACCGTAAGTAATTATGGCGGTGCAGCAAAATCTGTTACTAGCAGCCTTACATCGTACACTAAAATAACTATCGATTTTCAAACAGCCTATAGCATAGATAGCATACTACTTTCATTTGTACACCCAAGTGGGGCTGGTAGTGCTTATGTGGACCAAGTTGAATTGATGTATTTGGGCGAAGCCCCAAAACCTGTATTACAAGAATTTGTGCCTTTGCAAAAAAGAGTAATCAAGGAAGATCTTGACGTAAGTCAATTACCAGATGAAAAAATGGATTGGTTTTTAAACGACAAGTTTGGTATGTTCATCCATTGGGGTGTGTATGCTGCTATGCCAGAAGGCAACGAGTGGGTAAGGCACCAAGAAGTTTGGGGGCAAGATTATTATCAACGTAGGGCTAGAGATACAGCAAAAGGATTTACAGCAGCTAAATTTAACCCAACACAATGGGCCGATTTGGCTAAAAAAGCAGGTATGAAATACATGGTGCTTACTACAAGACATCATGATGGTTTTGCTTTGTTTGACAGTAAGCACCCTGCAAGCTGGACAAGCCAAAAAGACCTAGGCAGAGATTTAATTAAAGAATATACAGATGCTGTAAGGGCTTCAGGGCTAAAGGTAGGTTTGTATTATTCGCCTATGAGTTGGCGTTATCCAGGTTACTACGATGTATATGGCAATGATGCGAAACCAAACATTTGGGGCTACAAAACCGCTAAATGGCATAAAGAAGATGCTAGAGTGATGAAGGAAGAAGTGTACGAACAAGTTACCAAATTAATGAAAGATTATGGCAAAATAAGCTATGTATTTTGGGATGGTGCATGGTTGGCACAAACTGTAAACAGACCATTGGATAGAAAATTTTGGAATCCTGGAAAATATCAAGATACAGCTAATGAATGGCCCATTGCTGAAAAATACATTACCAGAGAAGAAGAAACAGATAAAGCATTGGGCATAATGGGTATAGTACGTAAATATCAACCAGAAATGATAGTAAATACTAGGTTTTCTTGGGTAGGCGATGTATTTTCTGAAGAAGGCGGTGGCTACACATCTGGCAATATTCGTACAGAAGAGTTTACTGAAAAATGTGTAAGCCTACAAAAAGGTGGCTGGGGCTACAGGCCTAATGCAAAGGTTTTTAGCTACGAGGAAATAGCCATGTATCTATCTAATTGCGTGGTGCGAAATGTCAATTTTCTTTTAAATATTTCTCCAGATAGAGAAGGTGTTATTCCACAAAGCCAGCAAGATGTATTATTTAAAATGGGTAACTGGTTAAGTAAAGTAAATAGAGCCATCTACAACACAAGAGGTGGCCCTTGGCAACCACTTTTTGGTGAATACGGGTTTACGTATAGAGACAATGCAATTTATTGTCACATTTATAACGGTTACCGCCATTTAAAAACCAATCAATTTATTACCCAATCTATCGGCAAGAAAAAAGTTGTAAAAGTTGTAAACCTATACGATGGTAAAGAACTAGTATGGGCTAAAAACAAAGACAATACGATTACCATAAGTGGTGTAGACTATACTCAAAACCCAGCTACTACAATATTGGAAATTACACTTAATGAACCTGTTTATAAATAAATGTATAATTCATCAAAAACTGGATAATACATCACATAAATCACTACTATTAAAAATTGAAATCACACACTATGAACAAAAAACTTACTTTCTTTACGGCAACGATTGTAATACTAATTAGTTGTAGCAAAAACAATGATACCATTGTTGACTATCCACAATATTCATTTGTAGATAAAGCTACCCCATCAACATCAAAACCATTAATCAATAACTCTACCACTTTAGACAAATGGCAACTTGCTTTTTCAGATGAATTTAACGACACCAAAATTGATACCTTGAAATGGAGTATTGAAAATGCAGTGCGGTACAACACAGATATCACCATTTATTCAAACGCTAATCAAGTGGAAGAAAAAAATGGCAATATCTATCTTAACTATAGCAAGGCATCTGCCATTAGCAACACAGCTTATTATACAGGTAGATTTAATTCTAAAGATAAATATTCAACAGCTTATGGCTTCTTCGAAACAAGAATGCATGTTGTTAGGCCTAATGGTTATCAAACAGCATTTTGGCTAATGCCAAACAGTGGTTTGAGTATGACAAATGCTGGCCCTGCTGGTGGGCATGATGGTACGGCCAATGATGGCTCTGAAATGGACATTGTAGAAGGAAATAAGCTACAAACCTACTCTTGTGGGTTGCATTGGGATGGCTATGGCGCAGATCATCAAGCTACAGGAAATGGCAGCGTAAGTGCACCCAATTACCACGACGTTGAATATCATATTTTTGGGCTAGAGTGGTCATCAACTTTTTTAAAGTACTACTTTGATGGCAAAGTAGTTTGGCAAACTACCGATTCAAAAATCATATCAAGAGTGCCAGAATACATACTCTTTAGTGGCATGTGCTGGGGCGTTAGTACTTGGGTTAATGGCGATGTAACCAAAAATACGTTCATCCAAAATGGCGGTATAGACAAAGCATATATAGATTACGTGAGAGTGTATAAGTACAATCCATAAAGTACCGCACCATTTTTTTGATACAGTAACCCATTATTTACAAATAAAGTAAAGCATGAAAAATATAAGTATAGTAAGCACAATAATAATAGTAATATCCCTAAGCTGTAACGCTTCTAAAAAGCTATCTCAGGCTACTAACTCGTTAGTTGACCCGGAAACACCAAAAACTGCTAAACCGTTGATAATCGATACTGCTCTTGGTAATGCAAATGATAGAGCATGGGTGCTAGATTTTTCCGATGAATTTAATGACAACAAAGTAGATGCTAACAAGTGGACCATTGAAACCTCAACTAAAAAAAGAGAAGATATAACCCTTTATGCAAATGATGATCAAGTAGAAGAGAAAGATGGTAACATCTATATGTACTATCGCAAAGCACCTAAAATACATGACTCTGCTTATTACGTAGGGCGATTTACATCGCAAAATAAATACGCACCAACGTACGGTTTTTTAGAGGCACGCATGCACCTTGTAAAACCCAATGGCTACCAAACAGCATTTTGGATGATGCCAAACAGTGGCACTTCAATGAACAACGCTGGCACACACGATGGCACTGCCAATGATGGTGCAGAAATTGATATTGTTGAAGGCAATAGATTGAAAACCTATTCGCTTGGCTTGCATTGGGATGGCTATGCAAAAGGTACGCACAAGGGTACTGGTAGTGGAAAAAACAAAATCCCTAACCTGCACGATACAGAATACCACATTTTTGGTTTAGAATGGTCACCCACTTTTTTAAAATTCTATTGCGATGGCAAAGTGATAAAAGCAATAACTGACCCTAAGGCAATACCACATGTAGCTGAATACATTTATTTTTCTGGTAGCTGCTGGGGCGTGAGCGATTGGGTAGATGGTGATGTACGTAAAAACGATGTTATACAAAAAGGTGGTGTAGAAAAAGGCTATATCGATTATGTGAGAGTGTATAAACCAAAACCATAGTAATTCGGAAAACCACTGTAAAGGCAACCTCAGCGGGTTGCCTTTCTTTTTTGCGCCTTCGGCAAATGATTTACGCTTAAATAATTCGTAAAGTTACGATTATTGGTAGGTAGTATCTTCTTTTTCTGCAATTTTTGCTGTCTTTTTATTGTAAAAAAAGACACTCGCATATAAAATAGGATAATATATTTTCTCAAACGGCCGCCGTTTGGGTCCAAGACAGTTTGCTTGAGGCTAGATGGCCGCCGTTTGAGTCCAAGTCAGTTGACTTGAAGCTAGATGGCCGCCGTTTGGGTCCAAGACAGTTAACTTGAGGCTAGATGGCCGCCGTTTGGGTTAAACAATTTGTGAGCGAAGTATTAATGATAGCATCAGAGATGATTTTTTATCTCTTGTTCGAGATGCCCTTTGGAATACTTCGCAAAAGGAAAGGTAATAACATCGATTTAGGGGACATTAAAATAGTTTAATTAAATGCTTATTTCTCAATGCAATACTTTCAATTAACTTTTCATCAATTTCAATTAAACTAGACAACTTAGCCCCACACCAAGGGCAATATTGAATTACGATATCGATAACAGTGTGAATTCCAGTTTTATTTTCTTCATCAATATTTCTAGACTGTAAGAAAAATACATAATTAAATGGCTTATAGGGATTTTTAAATGGAATTACTGCTAAGCCTTTTTTTCCTGCTTCTTCTATTGCAGATGCTAAAATTTCGCAGCAACTATTTTTGTTAACCATATTTAATTCTTTTCGTTCTTCGAGATGTTCGCCTGCGGCATCTCGAAGTAAAGATAAAGCAGATGTTTATCAGCTACTCATAAATAGACTTCTAAAATTAGTTACCTAGAAATCATCCCTATTTAATTACTGCTAGCAACGCATTTACCCCAAATAAAAAATCCCAGCTACAGACGTAGCCGGGATACTTGATACCCCATAAACCCAAAACCAAGTTTGTTTATTGTTTCAGTATTTGCTGTGTGGCTATGGTGCCGTAAGCAATGTCTGTAACGCTTATAATGTATGCGCCATTCATTAAGCCGCCTGTATTAAAGTTGGCAGTAACACTAGCCCCTGCTGCACTTGGTGTTACCGTTTGTGTTTGAATGGTTCGGCCTATTAAGTCTAAAATTCTTACTGTAGTAGGTGTAGCAGACGCTGCTTTAAACGCTACACGTAAGTTGCTACCTACAGGGTTTGGATAAATACTTAAGCTAGCAGCTATTACTTGGCTAATGGTTTGCACCGCTTCAGATTTACAAGTACCAATACCGCTTACAGTTAGTTTTACAGTATAAGTACCCGGTGTAAAGGTTACAGAAGGGTTTACCAAGGTAGAGGTAGCACCATTACCAAAATCCCACAAGTAGCTCATATTGCCAGCCGCAATAGTACTAGAACTGATAAAGGTGGTGCTTGTGCCGCTGCCAGTATTGTACAGTACAGAGAAGCTTGCTGTTGGCTTAGCCCCTACCACAATGTGCAGTGCACTAGCATCGCTTTCACAGCCATTGGCATCTTTTACTTTTAGCTGAATATCTCTTTCGCCAAAACTGCTGTACACTTTGGTTACATTGGCTGTATTAGCAGTTGTACCATCGCCTAATTGCCATAAGTAAGTAAATGGTGCAGTACCACCGCTAGTAGTATTGGTAAATACAAACTGATTATCAGTTACACATTGGTTAGCATTATTTACCGTAAAGCTTGCAGCAAACTTACATGGTGACGTAACCGCAGTAACCGTAATCACCATAGTCACATAAGATGAACCACAGTTGTTGCTTGTAGTGTAAGTAATAGTAGTAATACCAGGTGCTATAGCCGTAACCACGCCTGTTGTAGCATTTACGGTAGCTACAGCCGTATTACTACTTGTAAATACACCATTAGATGTAGCACTAGAATATGTATAAGAAGTACCTATAGGCATATTGCTAAGACCAACTATTGCAGCAGGTGGCTCAGGTGCATTGCCTACAGTCAATATTAATCTTGCAGCACTATCGCAGCCAGCCGCATTCGTAAGATGTACCACATAGCTACCAGCACTTGTAAATGCAGTATTGTTCCAGGTATAAGGCAATGAAGAAGAACAGATATTTATTGTAGTAGTAGAGCTAGTTGGTATTTTTTCAGTAATAATTAAAGTAGCCACACTATCGCAGCCTGCTGCATTGGTAAGATGTGTAACATAAGTACCAGCAGTGGTATAGCTATTACCATTAAACCAATAGAAGCTACCTGCACAAATAGATGCGTAAGTGGTAGATGTGGTTACCGTTTTTGCAGTAAGCACTAATGTTGCTAAGCTATCACAACCTGCTGCATTAGTAAGGCGTGCTGTATAAGTACCAATTGCTGTGCAAGCAATACCGTTCCATGTAATAGGTAAGCTACTAGCACATACAGCCATATTAGTTGTTGATGTAGTAATGGCTTTGGTGGTTAATATTAGCGTAGCAATACTATCGCAACCTACCGCATTGGTAAGCAATACGGTATAAATACCAGCAGCATTGTAACTAATGCCATTAAACACATAGCTACTGCCTGCACACATACTAGCAGTAGTGGTAGAAGTAGAAACCGCTTTTACTGTAACTACAGCAGTTTTAGTACTTACACCACAAGCATTCACCGCTGTAAGTGTAACTGTAAAATTGCCAGAAGCAGTATAGTTGTGCGTAGTATTATCGCTGCTAGCTGTAGCAGAACCATCACCAAAATTCCAAACGTACACAGGTGTATTACCAGTTGTTGTATTGGTAAATGTGAAGCTATTATTAGTAAAGCATTGTGTTGCAGTGTTTACTGTAAAGCCTGCTTTAGGTGCTGTACAAGGCGCACCAATGTTAGACACTGCAATGGTTACAGGTACAGTAGTAAATGCAGTACCGCAACTATTGCTTACTTTGTATTTAATAGTAGTAGTGCCAGCAGTAATACCAGTTAATAAACCATTTGCACTTACCATAGCTACGCTACCATTGGCGCTAGACCAAGTACCACCTGCGGTTGCACTTGTAAGCTGAGAGGTAACGCCAACCATAATAGCCGTTGTACCATTAATAGCTAGTGGTTGTTCAGGTACATCGTTAATGGTTATTGGCTGTATTGTAGTGCTACTACCACAAGCATTGGTTACAGTAAGTGTAACGGTATAAGTACCAGTAACAAGATAGCTATGCGCTACTGAATTGTTAGAAGTACTAGCAGCACCATCACCAAAAGCCCAGTCGTAAATTACATTAGGGTCAGTATTGTTGCTAGTTAAAATAACATTGTTAGTAGCCAAACATTGTGTAGCTGCATTAACTGTAAAGCTTGCATTTGGTAAAGCACAGTATTTATTATAAGCACCTACTTTAATCACTTGTGTTACGGTATCGCTGCAACCAAAATTGCCAGTAACAATTAACGTAACATTGTATGTGCCTGCGGCAAATGTTACGCTAGGGCTTACTAAAGTTGAGGTAGTGCCATTACCAAAATCCCAATAGTAATTCATCCAACCACCAGTAATGGTAGATGTACTAATGAAAGTGTAACTATCACCACTACCAGTATTGGTAATAATGTTGAAAGAAGCCTTAGGTTTTGCACCAATGTAAATTTGTTTGGTATTGGCATGGCTTACACAACCTTTCGCATCAGTCACTACAATGGTTACATCGTGTTCACCAGAAGCGACATAAGTATGTGTCACATCTTTAGTGTAAGCTAAATTACCATCATTCAAATCCCACAAGTAAGTAAATGGCGCTGTACCGCCTGTGCTTGTATTGGTAAGTACGTATTGGTTGCTTGTAATACATTGAGCCAATTGGTTTACTGCAAAATCAGCTTTAAGCGTACAGTTTTGAGAACAGATATTGATAACAGGTAAGGTAATATGTGTTTGATTAAAACTACAAGCACTTAAAGGGTTGGTATTATCTGCAATTTCCTGGCCATTAGTTACACCATCACCATCGCAGTCTAAAGCATTCCAAGATGCGCTAGGTGTTAGCGTTTTAGATACAGGTACATAAGAACATGGGTCAGCAGCATCTGTATTATCGGCTATTTCTTTGCCATTAGTAACACCATCACCATCGCAGTCTAAAGCATTCCAAGATGTGCTTGCAGCTAAGGTTTTATGTGCTTGCACAAATGAGCAACCATCGCTAGGATTTGTACCATCAAGTAATTCTTGACCATTAGTAACACCATCACCATCGCAGTCTAAAGCTTTCCACTCGTTGCTTTGAAGCAAGGTAAATGAAGCGCTATTAAATGAACAAGCATCTTTAGGATTCGTACCATCTATTAACTCTTGACCATTGGTTACACCATCACCATCGCAGTCACCATTTTTCCACTCATTTGAAACAGGTAAAATTTGATTAGCCACATTATAAGAACAACCATCAAAAGGATTGGTGACATCTAATACTTCTTGTGTATCTGGCACACCATCACCATCTGAGTCAATTGGTGACACTATTTTAACAGTATCGGTAACAGTATTGCAAGTAGCAGGTGTTAATTTGTCGCATAATTGATAAACGATTGGATAAGTACCTAAGTCAGTACCAGCAACAACTGTTACTTCACCTGTGGTAGTATTTAAGCTAATACCAGTAGGCCATGTACCCACTTGCGCAATTGTTGCATTACCACTTGTACCAAGCGTTGCAGCGTTTCCATTCACCACATCATTAGCCACAACATTTACAATAGCAGTACCACCAGATTTTGCAACAGTACCAGTTTCAGATACAGGTGTAACAATAGCTGTAACAGTTACGGTATCAACTACAGTAGCACAATTATTTGGCGTTAGTCTATCACATAGCTGATAAGTAATGGCATATTTACCAGGTATTGTACCTGCTGCCACATTAATAGCACCAGTTGTGGTGTTTAAAGTAATGCCAGTAGGCCAAGTATTTACCACACTAATAGTGCTGTTATTATTTGTAGCAGCAGCACCATTTACCACATCGTTGTTTCTAACATTGGTAATAGCAACACCACCAGTTGCAGGCACGGTGCCTTTTTCAGTAACAGGTGTTATTTGCGCAGCTACTTTAATGGTATCAATAACAGTAGCACAGGTTGCAGGTGATAGTTTATCGCACAATTGATATTCAACCGGATAATTACCTGGTATAGTGCCAGAAGCTACTATAACCGCACCAGTTGTGGTGTTTAATGTAATACCAGTAGGCCATACACCAGATTGCGCTACAGTAGCATTGCCACCAGACCCTAATATTGCTGTGCTGCCATTAATAATATCGTTATTCGCTACATTGCTAATAGCAGTACCGCCTAATGCAGTAACACTACCATTTTCAGTAAGTGGTGTTACGCATGAAGCAACAACTACCAACATCGTATCAGTACAACCAACTGAGAATATAAAATTGTAAGTGCCTTTTGTAGCATTAGTAAATGTAGCAGTAGCTACATTATTATTAGTATTAGACAAAGTAGCACCACTTGGGTTATTACTCTGAGCAACCCATGCACCGTTGCTTGCAGGTGAAGTACCTGTAAGTGTGATATTGCCATTAATACAAGCTACTACATCTACACCTGCATTTGGTCTTGCATTTACCACCACAGTTGGTGATTGTAACGTAGTACCACATGAAGCACTTGTACCAGTAACTGTATAATTACCAATACTACCTGCACTATACACTTGAGAAACAGCGCCGCTTACAATAACACCATCTTTATACCATTGGTAGCTATCAAAACCTGCTTGCGCAGTTAAGGTTGTAGGTAAACAGCTAGCATTAGTTGCAGTAGCAGCAGGTGGCGGTAATGCATTACTGATTGAAGAAATAAAGGCACTCATAGAGTAACCTGCACCACTTTCTATAAGTGCGACATTCATACGAGCAGTTGATGTAAAACGAATATTTTCTGGATTACCTAATTGAGAATTAGTGTAACGAATAATGTAAAAACCAGTAGTTCCAATAGCAGTTCTATTGGCAGTAATTGATTCTAAACTTGTGTTACCATTGAAATATACTTTAGCCGTATCGCTTTGTACCAATACATAGCCAAAATAAGGAAACGCTGCGTTATTACCATTGGCATTATTTAAAAAGCGATTGGTTTGCACATCAAAAGAGCCAGAGCAACCATTTACAGGTGGCTGTACAATCATGTCTATTTCACAACCATCGGCTGAACCAGAATAAACTGCTACAGGATTATTGGTAGTAATATAACTTGTTGTGTAAGCAGTAGTACCATCACCATTGGCAATGGTTACATAATCACCTGCATTCGTTAAAGTATAATTATTAGTTGTATTGTTAGACGGCACTTTTACAGTAACTGTGGTATTTGCTTGTGAAGCCACAATGGTAGAGCGTTCATAACCAGTATTACCATTTGCTCTCACTACTACATACGTGTTGCCTAATCTATTCACAGGTATTACTTGGCTTTGTACACCATCAGCGCAGCCTGAACTACCATCTGCTCTAGCACCTGCATTACAAACAATAGATTTTGTGGCAGAAACTAAACTACCTAAAGTAGCTTGAAACAAATAACTCTGACCTGCATTCAAAGTCGTTAATAGCGTTCCATTTACTGAAACAGCAGTGTTATCATTAATAGCTAGCACACTGTAAAGCGGTGCACTATTTTCACCAGAAGCGCCAGTAACATTAACATTGGCATAATAGCCTACTCTAAAAGCTGTACCAATACCCTCATCACCTAAACTTGTAAAAGCAGTATTACCTTTTTGTACAGTCGCATCTAAATCACCCGCACCACTACCATTAATGGTGTATTTGTCTGAAGCAATGTTACGTACTTGCACACCTACAGGTACACTAGCAGTAATTTTTAAGCCTTTGCCGTTTAGGATAGTTTTAGATGCATTGGCTGTAGCATCTCTATTTGTAAAGCGGTAACGCAATGGCGTACCAGCCACTGTGGTTAAAGAAGTTGCATAAACAGTACCATCGCTACCAGCAATAGTTACAGCTACAGGTGTAGTACTTAGTGTAGTAACTACTAATTCGTTATATTGACTAAAATAGCTCCAAGGGCTTGGTGCTATATAATGTGTAGTAGTGTACTGTGCTTTTACAACGCTTGTACTGATTATCAGTAGCAATAGCAAGTAACAATTACGGAGTTTCATAAAATCGGTTTTAGGATATGGGCTTTACGCGTAGTTTAAAGGCGTAAAAAAATGGGATATCTTGGGATTTTCACGAAGCTTTTAAAGCAAGTTTTGTATTACGACGATTGCTGCATTTGCAAGTCGTTCACAAAATTTTCTTGCGTATTAATCTGTGCTATTAAATAAGCAGTATACAGTCGCTTTACAATATTTACAACAATAAAAGCGGCAAGAAGAATGATAGCTAGTAGATTGGTATTCATGGTTTTGGATTTAAAAAAGGACTA
Source organism: Parasediminibacterium sp. HNIBRBA5674 (assembly GCF_056745525.1). Classification (NCBI taxonomy): domain Bacteria; kingdom Pseudomonadati; phylum Bacteroidota; class Chitinophagia; order Chitinophagales; family Chitinophagaceae; genus Parasediminibacterium; species Parasediminibacterium sp. HNIBRBA5674. The sequence continues at coordinate 18,153 of NZ_JBQWIE010000010.1, forward strand.
TTAGGAATGTTTAACAAAACTATGTTACACTTACAACTTTAAAGTAGTAGTATGAGACTGTATGCATTTGAACAAACTACTACAAAACGTGGCTACTTGTTTATACAGCACCCCTGCCTCTTACAAAAGCGTGCCACGATTACCCAAAACAAAAGAGCCATTGACTTTACGTCAATGGCTCTTTAAAATTATTGTAAAATGGTAATTACCACTTATCTACTTCTTCTGTAGAATTGGCTGAAGGCACGGCACTTACAGTTGGTTCTGTTACAGTAGCTGTAGGCGTTACAGTTACATTTTCAGCGCCTTCGGCTAAATAACCACCTTCACCGTCTTCAGGGTATTCATGGTTAAATGCGTCGAAATCAAAATCTGGCATTAAATCCGTTTTCACATATTCAACAGCTTCGTTTAATGCTTTAATGAATTTGTTGAAATCTTCTTTATACACAAAAATCTTATGTCTGTCGTAGCCATCACTATCAAAACGCTTACGACTTTCAGTAATAGTTAGGTAGAAATCATTACCTCTAGTTTCTCTTACATCAAAAAAGTAAGTTCTTCTTTTACCTGCTCTAATGCGTTTACTGTAAACACTTTCTTTCTGCTTGTCGTTGTTCTCGTACGCCACTGTTAAAATTAGTTTTTGTTGTGCGAATGTTGTGAGTTACAAATATAGTGTTGTTTGCGAATTACAAAAATTTTGCTCAGTCCTTTGAAAAAAATCTATTTAATCTGCCAAAACACTTGCTACGGCTGCATTATCATCATTATTTGCAGTAAGTTGTAAGCGATACAATTCTGCATAATAGCCTTCTTTTTGCATTAATTCGTCATGCGTGCCTTGTTCAAGAATACTGCCTTCTTCTAATACCACAATTTTATCGAACCTAAAAGTAGAGAAGATACGGTGTGTAATAATGATGGCCGTTTTCTGTTGCAAATATTGGTATAGGTTGGTTACAATTTCATTCTCTGTTTTAGCATCTACAGCGCTCAAGCAATCATCAAACACCACAATTTCGGGGTTTTTAATTAAGCCCCTTGCAATAGCAATGCGTTGCTTTTGCCCACCGCTTAAGGTTACGCCACGTTCACCTATCATGGTTTCGTATTGCTTATCAAAGCCCAAAATTTCTTTGTGTACGCTTGCAAATTTGGCTGCCGATTCTATCACTTCTTGCGATGCTTTTTCTGGCAAACCAAAGCTGATATTATTGGCTACTGTATCGCTAAACAAAAACACGTCTTGTGGTACATAGCTTACCTGTTCACGTAATTGGTGTAGATTAATATTTGCCAAAGCTTGCCCGTTAATAGAAATACCGCCTTCGTTTGGATTGTAAAAACGCAGCAGCAATTGGGCCAATGTACTTTTACCACTACCTGTTTTGCCAATAACCAATATTTTCTCTCCTTCTTTTATGGTAAGGCTAAAGTTTTTAATGGCGGTAATACCAGTATGGTCGTAGGTAAATGTCACGTTATCAAATACAATATCACCGTTTAAAGTTTCAGCTTGCCTTGGTGCGTTGTCTACAATATTTGGTTTGGTATCTAAAAACTCATTCAGCCTTTTTTGTGATGCCGCTGCACGTTGAATCATGCTGGCCGTCCATCCAATAGCGCTGAAAGGAAAGGTGAGCAAGTTTACATAAATTACAAACTCTGTAATAGTGCCTGCACCTACTTCTGGCTGATGACCCGATGCATGGTACCAACCACCAATAGCAATGGTAAGCAAGGTACTAATGCCAATTAACAAAGCCATTGTAGGGAAATAAATCGCTTCTAGCTTGGCAAGGCTAATGGCGCTTTGCTTGTATTTCTCGCTATTGGCATCAAAGAATTTCAGCATGGCTTTTTCCTGTACAAACGATTTTATCACTCTTATGCCTGAATAACTTTCTTGTGCTGTAGAGGTAAGGTCAGATAGTAGGCTTTGTATGGCCGTACTTTTCTTGTGTATCATGGTGTTAACCGAGTAAATAGCAATGGCCAAAATAGGCAACGGTGCTAGTACATACAGCGTTAACTGCCAGTTGGCACGCCACATAAAATACACACTAAAAATAATGGTAGACGTCAAGTTTATAACATACATCAACGCAGGGCCGGTGTACATTCTTACACGGCTCACATCTTCTGCTATGCGGTTCATTAAGTCACCCGTGCTGTGTACTTTGTAAAAGCTCACATCTAGCTTTTGGTAATGCTTGTAAATGTCATTTTTCTGGTCAAACTCTATGTGGCGGCTCATCACAATAATCGTTTGGCGCATTAAGAACATAAAAAAGCCACCCAAAACAGCTAGTATTAGCAAGGTAATACCGCTTAAAATAATCATATTACCAAACGAAATCTCTCTATTTTCAACTACGCTTATCAGCTTTTTTACCAAAATATCGTAGCTCACATTGCGAGAACGCTGAATAGCACTCGTATCGCCGTTTTGTTGTTTTATTACCTGCGTTACTTTATCTACCACATAGCCAGACACTTGCGGCGCCAAAATGCGGAAATAATTGGATAAGAGAATAAACAAAATGCCCAGAAAAAAGCGGGTTTTGTACCGCCATAAATATTTATTAACTGCTGCTAGATGCTTCAATGTGGTACTTTTTGGCAAATGTAATTGGTATGCATTAGAGTTGCGCACAAAGGGGTTTTACACAACGGAACAATGAAGGCGAAGGACGCAACGAGTAATTGTCATGCTGACGAAGCAAGCATCTAACTAACTATTGTTGGTATGCTTATGCACTTTTGGCTGCCCGACATACCAACAACTGCGAGAAAAATATACGCATGTTGTCAATTTACAATTTTTCTTCTAATTCTAATTAATTGTTAAGCACTTGGCAGCATATCACCACCCTTATCGCTATTGGGTTTTGATGTTAGTGCTAGCACATTTACTTTGGTAATAAGTTCGTTAATATCGCCAATGCAAGTTTCGTAAAGGCTAATGTCTAAGTTATCTGCTTTATCACTTTTGTAACGGCTTTCTAGTAAATCTATCAGTTGGTTGTAGGCGGTAGTGGCGGTTTTACGCACTACCGTAAAAGCTTCTACTTTTTTATTGTTGCTATCGTCGGTAATGCGGTTACTATACTGGCTGGCATAGTTGGCATTAACGCTTGCAATACTTGTTATCCAAAGCGTACCATGCATAGCTGCAAGTGCGGCGCTGCGAGTAGGATTGTTAATAATGCCTTCGGTAATATTGGTAAGTATAGTGGTTTCTGCTAGTTGGGTTTCTTTGGCTATGTTGCTGCTAAAGCCTTCTATATAGTGCAATAAGCTTTGTGCTTGTGCAGCTATGGCAGCATCGGGGTAACTGGTCATGGCTTCTAAATACTTTATAAAAGCCGTAATTAAAATATCACGCTGCTGATCTAGCTCATTTAAAATTTTGGTAAGTTGATTGCCCTTTTCTTTGTCTAAAGCTGCTTGTAAGTTGGCAAAAATGGCTACCAAAGCGTCTGCTACTGGTTTTATTTTAAGCTTAGTAGTATCGTATTTGTTTAGCAGTACTACTAATTGTCTTAAAAACTCAAAAAACTCAGGATTGGTCAATTGTTTAATTTTTACAGTAATAATTTTCATAGCTTATTTTTTTACAACCAAATATATTAATTAATTGATTGACTAAACATGCTGCGACAAATTATTTTTTTAATACCAAAAAATTCAATTTAGTCCCATTGGAAGTAAGGCGTTTTTGTTCTGAAATGCGTTACTCCCGTTAGAAGTAAGGCATTTTTGTTTTGAAATGCGTTACTCTCGTTAGAAGTAGGGCATTTTTATTTTGAAATGCGTTACTCCCGTTAGAAGTAGGGTATTTTCATTTTGAAATACGTTACTCCCGATAGAAGTAAAGCGTTTTTATTTTGAAATGCATTACTCCCGTTAGAAGTAAGGCATTTCTATTTTGAAATGCCTTACTCTCGATAGAAGTAAAGTGTTCATATTTTGAAATGCGTTACTCCCATTGGAAGTAGCTTGTATTATTTCGCAATTGTGGCTAAAGCCATTGAATTTTTGCTCGTATCAGTCACATAAATGTGACTGCAATTGAAGTTGATTTTAGCGAAGTTTTAATTGCAAATGATTATCAATTGTAGTTGGCTTTTGTAGCTAACTATTGGAAGTAACTTGTATTCTTTATTGCTTTGTGTAAAATACTTACGCTACGATAAAAGCTGCGTAGCAAACAGAACGTACAAGAGAGTGACACAACAAAAGATGAACAGGATTACAACTGCTGGTTACCAAAAAAATAAATAGTTAGGAACGATTGTTGCCTACACAGAGCAAACTATCAATTAAAATATGCAAAAAGAGTATCCTTTTTACCTTAAAACAACTGTAATTCTATTTGGCTTAACGCTGTTGGTATTTGCTTTGGCTAATTTGCAAGGCACTTTAGTGCCGCTTTGCTTTGCGTTAATGGTAGCTATTTTACTAAACCCAATGGTAAATAAGTTACAAAAATGGGGTGTGGGTCGTGTTACTAGCATTTCTATTGCTATTACCGTTGCCGTAATTGTGTTTGTGGGTATTTGGTATTTTATAGCGATGCAGCTGACTAGTTTTGGCGATGAATTACCAATGTTGAAGCAGCGATTTACTGAGATGTTTGCAAAAATGCAGCGGTCTGTAAAGCTATCTTATGGGTTAACTACGCAAAAGCAGAACCAATACATTACCGAATTAGAAGGCGAAATAAAGCCCATCATTGGGCAAACAATGGGCAGTTTACTGAGTGTTTTGGGCAACTTAACTTTAATGCCTGTGTATATTTTTTTAATACTTTACTACAAAACGCTATTGTTGAATTTTTTCTACGAAGTGTTTTCGGCCAACCCAAAAGAAATTGGTGGCGTGCTAAACAACACAAAAGATGCGGTGCAAAGTTACATGGTGGGTTTGCTGCTAGAAGCCCTAGCTGTAGCCACTTTAAACAGCATTGCATTACTATTGCTTGGGGTAAAATATGCGATATTGCTGGGCGTTTTGGGTGCTATACTAAACGTGTTGCCATACTTGGGCGGCATTATTGCCATTGCATTACCTGTACTTATATCATTTACCACCAAAGAAGGCTACACCACACCGCTACTTATTGTGGCGGCTTACACCGTTATACAGTTTATAGATAACAACTTTCTAGTACCGTTTTTAGTATCGTCTAAAGTGCGTATAAATGCATTGGTGTCTATTATTATTGTATTGCTAGGTGGTGCATTGTGGGGCTTTTCGGGCATGTTTTTATCTATCCCTTTTATTGGTATTTTAAAAATAATTTTTGATAGAGTGGATGGCTTAAAGCCTTGGGGTAAGTTATTGGGCGATGAAATTCCCACACTTAGCAAGCATGGTTTTGCATTTACTAGAAAGAGTAAAACAACATCGGTGGCAGAGAACATTGTGGGTTAGTTTTACCACATAGATTATATTGTACTACTAAATTATTGAGTAGTGATTTTATTTTATGATGGTCTGCTTTTAATAAATTGTACTGTGAGGTTATTAAAATTCGTTGGTTCGAGGTTAAATGCTTAGTACCACCTGCTAGAACTTTTTTGTAAGTGCTTTTGGCAGCATCTTCACCATATTCGCAAGAATTAAGAATGGCTAACAGACTATAAATAATAACTAAAAAAATTGATGATATAATTATTTATGAGGTATAATTTTACATTTACAACGGCTAATTACAAGTTGTTGACCTTAGAAATAGTATTAATTGAATTTGTTTGTTGAAGGCTTTAAAAGAAAATCTTTATAAGTAATTTATAAAGTTCCATAATTAATAGCCAATACTTTTACAAAGTATGAAATTGGCAGGCTTTTGGTAAAATGTATCTAAACTCTATACAGATGACTATACAAACTGTTATTAACTGGTTTACATTAGTGATGTTCGTTGCCATGGTCATCATTTTTTTCTATAAAAGAAAAGCACCTAAACGTGATGTTTAAGTGCTTTATTAAAGTATATGCATTGTATCCAATTAAGCTTCTTCTTCTACTGGCGGTAATGGATTTCTTCTTGTAGGTATTACCATATCTTCTTCATCGCTTAAATACACCCAAAAATCGTGTAACTCAAAAATATCACCTGGCACTTTGCTGCCACCTTCTTCGTTTGGTCTATCGTAACTACCCAATAAAGTACCGTGGTATTTTATTTCAGATAATTTTTCTGCATGGGTAAGTGTCTTAAAATGTTCAATAGTCATATTGTGTAGGTTATAATTTGGCTGTAAAAGTATATAAATTACCAAGTAAAAATACGTTTACAGTCATTTGGTTTTTAACAAATTATAGTGCTATTGTGTTAAAAGCTGGTTTCTGTTTAAAATATAGGTACGATATATGTAAAGGTGAATCTTAATGAACTATGTAATCAGCCTTATTGCAGTATTAATGATGGTTATTACCGTGCCTGCACAAACCCATATTAAAATATCTGCCCTACGAGAAAATAAAAAAACTATTTTATATGCAGCTAATAACGAAGCTTGTGAAGTATCAATTGTGTTGCGGCTGCGGCTCACTAATTTGGCTTTAGGTGATGGGTATTCAAACGTATTTATTATTCCTGCCAGTGCTACCAATTATAAACTCACAGAACTTAAGGCCACAGCTAGTTACACACATGTTAGTTTTACATACGATGCTTATTTTGGTAATGTAAACCAAGTTGTGAACGACGACGAATTAGTATACGATTTGCCTTTTGAAAAAGGCTTGTCTTTTACTATTAACCAAGGGTATAACGGTAAATTTTCTCACAAAAACGAAAATGCATTAGACTTTGATATGCCTATTGGTACCAGTGTGTTGGCTGCAAATGATGGTGTGGTAGTTGCGGTTGTAGATTCGTTTATAGGTGCTTGCCTAGCTGAAGAATGTAAAAAGAAGGCCAATTATATTTTAATACGTCACAGCGATGGTACGTTTGGCTACTATGCGCACATACAATACGCTGGCGCAAAAGTAATTGTGGGGCAATTGGTGTATAAAGGCGATACGCTGGCCGTAAGTGGCAATACTGGCTATACAAAGGGGCCACATTTACACTTTGTGTGTTTTGTGCCGCGTATTAATGGGCGAGAAACATTGGCCACAAAGTTTAGAGTTGGCAATGGTAAAACTTCACAATATTTACAAGAAGGTAGAATGTACAAAAAAAGATACAATTAAGTCTTTGGCACGATTCTTATCGTATATGCAATATCTTCTAAAACAAAACTAAAAGTATACAATTATGAAAAAGTTATTATTAGCCATGATTATTATCACAACCTTTGCGGCTTGTAGCAATAAGCAAAATACAGCAGTTACACCTGTTGTAGATACAGCAGCTATTTTAAAAAATGCAGCAGCAATAGAACAAGCACGTGTAAAAGCAGAGCAAGACAGCCTTGCGATTGTAAAAAAAGCAACATTAGCCGAGAGAGAGCGTAATGCTAACAAAGTAGTTAATCATAGAACAACCACAACAAGTAGTAGCAATAATACTGGTACTAGCGAAACGCCAACAAGCTCTGGCTCTGGTACAGAAACCAACAAAAAACAAGGTTGGAGCAAAGCCGCTACCGATGCAGCAATTGGTGCGGGTGCAGGTGGTATTGCTGGCGCTTTAATAGATAAAGGCAAAGGTAGAGGTACTATCATTGGTGCTGCAGTAGGTGCAGGTGCAGGTTATATTATTGGTAGAAAAGCTGATGTAAAATCTGGTCGTGTGGTAAAGAAAACTACTGTTACAACTACAAATCCATAATGCAATACTTGTGATACTGTTAGCCCGCAATTTTTTTGCGGGCTTTTTTATGAAATTTAAGCAAAAGTTAAGCTGATATTATTTAATTGTTAATTTTTAGTACTTACCTTTAGGCAGTACAATTAAGCTACATTGAAAAGATGGATTAATATATTGCTAGTTTACTTAACAGCATTGTGTTTCACTCAAACAAATGCAATATGCCAAGCTATATCTAACAAGCAATATTTTAATTTTTATGGCGATTCTATTGAAATTATAACTCCCCAAAACTGGCATTTACAATCACCAATTTCTAGTGTAGCCATTGCAGATTTCTACACACAATTAAACGGCAGTAATTATCAACCTATGATTGCAGCTATGCTAGCTTACAAGCAGCAACAACAATTAGACGACTGGTTGTATTATCAACTCATTCGTATAGTGGCAAATGGTGTAAGCCCTAAGGCTGCTAATTATCAGCAATACACATTGTTTAAATGGTTTTTATTAGCTAGATCTGGCTATGCAACAAGCTTAAGCATTACGAATACCAACAAGTTATTGCTGTATGCGCAAACCAATGAGCCTATTTACAATATCCCTTACCACCTAAAAGGCGATAAACAGTATGTGTGTTTAAATTATCACGACTATGGCGACATCAATTTTGATAAAGAAAAAGTAGAACACATTAATATAGAAATGCCTGAAGCTGTGAACGCATTCTCGTACAAAATCAATCGCTTACCTAACTTTAAAGGTTCTAGTTATACCACTAAAGATGTGCAGTTTGACTATCAACAAAAAGACTTTCATTTTAAAATATTGCTAAATAAAGAGATTAAGCAAATTTTTGCCAACTATCCTGTGGTAGATTATGAATGCTATTTTAATATTCCCATTAGTAACATTACTTACAACTCTTTAATTCCATCACTTAAAGAGGCTGTAAAAGGATTTGATCAAAAACGGGGTGTTGATTATTTAATGCGCTTTACACGCTATGCCTTTATGTTTCAGCCAGATAAAGTAGCTTTTGGCCAAGAAAAAAGATTATCGCCAGAGCAAACATTGCTGTACGATGGTAGCGATTGTGAAGATAGAGCCGCTTTTTTCTTCTTTTTAGTAAGGGAAATTTACAACCTGCCTATGATAGCGTTGGCTTATCCAGAACACGTAACAATTGCTGTGAAATTTGATAAGCAAATGGCAAACCCAATTGTGTACAAAGGCAACAATTATTGGGTATGTGAACCTACACCTCAACAAAAAGACTTAAGACTTGGTCAAATATTACCAAGCCTCAAAAATCAAACCTACGATGTGGTTTACGAATACAGCCCTAGCCAGTTAGCTAAATAAAATAACGAATTTTTTACACAAAAAAAGCCCGCAAATTTTGCGGGCTTTTAAAACAGTTATAAAAAACTAAGCTTTCTTTTTAGCATCTTTGTTGGCTTTGTAGCGCATATCTGGTGTGCCATCTTTTTTTGTAGGGCCAGCTGGTGTAGCAGCAGGTGCAGCGGCTTTGTTTTCTTTAAAGCGTTTGTCTGGTGTACCGTCAGCTTTCAATTTAGTAGCAGCAGCATCTTTTTTTGCAGGCGCAGCAGGTGTTGCGGCTGGTTTTACTGGTGCAGCAGCTTCTTTTTTAGCGGTAGGTGCAGCTTTAGCTTTTTCAGCAGCTTTAGGTTGTGCAAAAGATGCAGTAGCAAAGCAAGCAACTGCTAACAATGTGGCAAGAACTTTTTTCATGTTGTTTTATTTTTTAGACATCTAATGTACAAATGTTTTGTTCAAAAAAGCGTACAACACTTTAAAATATCCTTAAAGTTTACAAACTCATTAGTTTACTAAAATGGCTCACCATGTGTTGCTTTAATTAGCTTGCTAGAAAGCCACGTGATTTTGTGGATGGTTTTTAAGAACAAATACGTAGAGTAATTACCGCCAAAGAGCCTTTGTACAAATCGTCCAATCAATAAGCGTTTGGCAAAATGGGCTTTCCATTGGTTTGTAAAATTTACTTCCATGTCTTTTCTAGAAATATCTTGCTGTAAGTAAGCTTTAATTTGGGTAAAAGCAAGTTTGCTGCCATGCATGGCCATGCTCATACCATTACCACAAAGTGGCGTAATTAATCCAGCTGCATCACCAACCATTAACATGTGATTTTCAACGGTTGCTTTTGGGCTAAAGCTAATTTGCGATATGGCTAGCGGTTCTTCGTATAAAAATTCAGCGTTGATTAGTATGTCTTTCAGCTTAGGGTTTTTGTGTAAAATGGCTGCTTCCATTTGCTTAATAGAACCATTGCTCGCTTTTAAATTATCGGCAGTAGTTAAGTAGCAAAGGCAATATTTATCACCCTCAATTTTAGAAATACCACAATAACCATTTTTAAAATTGTGCAATGCAATGGTATCTACAGGGTGCGAATGTTTGATGTGGTATTTAATGCCTACATAGTTTTGTAAGCGGCCTTGCTTTTGGTTAATGAACGGGCGTTTTAGTTTTATATCCATATTGCTACGCTTGCCAAAACTGCCTACTGCAATAGTTGCCTTATGCTGATGATGATTGGTACTAATAGCAAACTGCTGATTGTTAAACACCACATTTTGCACTTTGGTTTCTGTGAAAATATGTACACCAGCTTGTTGCGCTTGTTGGTACAATAGTTCATCTAGCATAAACCTGCTAATGCCAAAACCGCCTAGTGGTAACTTAAAATTGTACAAATTGCCATAGCCATCAGTAATGTTTAACGTTTTGATGATGGGCAATTGTAAATCGCTAATATTTACACCCACACTTTCTAAAAAAAATTTGCTTTCTAAGCTAATATACTCACCGCAAACTCTGTGAAAAGGATAGCTCTCTTTCTCGTACAATGCAGTAATAAAGCCTGCTTTGGCGCATTGTATAGCAAGCGTTAAGCCTGCCAAGCCACCACCTATAATGGCTACATCGTATTTAGTAATTGACTGCATTTAGTGTTTGTAAATAATTAAATAACGAAACGCCCATTGCCAAGTGATGCTATATGTTTTAATGCCTGCTTTTGCAAATAAACTCACCCATTCTTGCCTCGAAAAACCTCTTATTACACTTAATGGTGCATCGTTTTTTACTAGGTACGATTTTGAGAAAATTTTGGTAATAAATTTTATGGCATAATAGGCAATACAATTTCTTTCTAAATCATTAATAAAAAAGCCAAGCTTACTGTTTTCTTGCATCCATTGTAGTTGCGCCACTAATTGTTCATCGGTAAAATGATGACAAAACAAACTGGAGAAAATGATATCTGGTTTGCTATCAAAATATACTTGTTGGTAATCGCTCACAATCCAGTCTGTGTTCTGTTGCAATTCTGTTTTTGTTGCTGCAAAAGCAATGCAGGCTTGCTTTATATCAATACCTGCAAAATGCACTTTTATGTTGTTTTGCTGGCAGTATTTATTAATGGCCATTAAATTATCACCACCACCACAGCCTATTTCACACACATGAATTTCTTTCCGGTTGCCTATTAATTGTTTGATGCCTTTTACTGTAATTGTATGCCCACCAAGCAGCGTATTAATGGTGTTCAATTCTTGCATATTGCGTTCTATGTCTGCAAAAGGAATATCCTCAGCATCTAGTAATTCTGGCTGATATGAGCGTTGTATAAATGTCATGATTTTGTTGCTGTAAATGTTTCCATAGTAAGGCCAGGGCCAAATGCCACGCCAAAAATATTTGAGCCTGCTGCTATTGGTTCGTACATCATGGCTTTTAGTACAAATAATATAGTGGGGCTACTCATGTTGCCATAGTCTCGTAATACTTGTCTTGAATATTGTAAGTCACTTGCTGCTAGCTGTAATTTTTGTTCTATTACATCTACAATCTTTCTACCGCCCGGGTGAATGCACCAGTGTGTAATATCTGCTTTTGTCAATTCGTTTTGATTTAAAGCATTATCTACTAAGGCTTCAATATCATGTTCTATTAGCTGTGGTATATAGCCACTAAGCGTCATTAAAAATCCGCTACTACTTATTTCCCATGCCATGTCTTTTTTGCCTTGATACGCAATTTGAGAGTAGAAGTTTTGTAGCGTTAAACTCTTGTCTGTTGTAATCGTATTTGACAGCAATACCGCTGCGCTACCATCTGCAAATAACAAACTACTCGCTGCATTATCTGGTGTAAATGCTTTTTGAAAATGTAGGGTACACAATTCAGTACATACCACTACCACATTGGCTTTGGTAGTACTGCTATCGCAAATCATTTTAGCTATTTTAAGCCCATGTATAGCTGCATAGCAACCCATAAAGTTTACCGATGTACGAAAAATATTGGGCGATAGTTGCATTGATTCAGCCACTTGTAAGTCTAAACCCGGTGCGCTCATACCTGTACAACTTACCGTTATTAAATGTGTAATTTCTTGTGGCGTAATAATGCCATCAATACATTGATTAATCGCATCTACCGATAGTGGTAAAGCCGCCGCCTGATAGCGTTGCATACGCACATCTATGCTAGGAAAATCAATATTTTCTGTTGGTGGTATAAAGGTCCAATCTGCTTTTGGTGCACCATAATCTGCCACGCAAGAATACCTTGTGTTAATATGGCTTTGATGGTACAAAAAAGCCAATTTGCGTTTACCATCAGCATCTAGCCCATACATGTTTTGCATAAAATGCAAAATGCTTTCCTGCTGATGCTTGTAGGTAGGTACTGCTGTTGCTATAGAAACAATATTTGTCAAAGTTGGTGTAACATTAAGTGAGTAATAAAAGCCAAATTGGTACAAGTACTTGCAAGCCAATTTAACCGCATGGAATGTTTAAAATCTGCGTTCGTATCATCTTGCCATACCTTGTTTATCCATTTACTCACATAAACGATAATGGGAACAAAAAAGATGGCTAGCAAGCCAAAAACAGCCAATTGTTGTATGCTAGCAAAGTAGCTAAACAATAACCCCGCCACAATGCAATACATGGCACCGCAAAACAAAAATGTACCTCTAATGCCTAGTAAAATACTGATGGTTGTTACACCATCCGCTGCATCTTGCCTATGCTGATACACTTGTGTAATAGGGTAAAAGCCCCCAATTAAAAATGCTGCTGCTAGTGCAGGTTGCCATGGCATACTAGTGGTTAAGCTGCTATTGGCACCATGATACACCATAAAAAACGTCAACGCACCTTGGTTAATAATCACCGTTGCAAAACCAATAATAGGGTATTGTTTTAAGCGAATACCTCTATAACTGTATAGCCTTGAGCAAATAATATAACAACTATAAGCCACTACAAAAGGCAGCGAGATAAACAGCGATAACAGAATACCTACCACATCCATACCAACGCTTACCCAAAATAATTGCTTGGTTGGTTGCATGGGTTTTTCTATACCGCCTATGCTGCCCTCATCTCTATCCATATAGCTGTTGTAGCCATTGCTAGCAGGGTAAAGTAGTATATGCAGCAAGCCAAAAATAAGTGCGGCCCTATACCAATTAATATGCGGTACAAACGATAGTGCAAACCAATACACTGGCATTAAAAAATAAGAAAATGGCAAGCGCAGCAATTGCACTGTAGACTTTTGAAGCATACTGGAAAGTAAGTGTATTTGTGGTATATGTACAAAATTGTTTTAGGTTCGTTGATATAGTTGATAGATAATCGTAAGGCTTTTGCTTGTTAATAACAAATACAAGCGCAGATTGGGCGCGTGCCACTATCTGCGCTTGTATGATATATTCTCTATCAACTATTGATTGATATATTTCAAAAGCCTTATGCAAATTGTATGAGTGAATAATTTATTTTTTTTGACCAATAACATTTAGGGCTACTTGTAAATTATCTGACAGCACTAAACTACCTCCCCCAATATCAAAGTCTCGCCTATTTAAATCTACTTTACCCATAAACTGTATACCATAACTATTAGGTATAGCTGTGAAGTTGAATACAACTGTTTTACTCTTATTTTTAATCGTAAACTTACCTGTTACTTTATAGGTATTTGCTGTAGCTTCTTTTTCTATTTTGTCAGATACAAATGCAATGGTTGGGTATTTTGCTACATCAAAATATTCTTCCTTTTTTAAATGCTTATCTCTTAAACTATTTTTTGTATCAACAGTGGCAGCACTTACACTTACATTAAAAAAAGATGTATTTAAATGATTAGCATCAAAAACAATGTTGCCCTGTAAATTTTTAAAACTACCATTAACAGCAAATCCTAAGTTTTTTATAGTAAATGTTATGCTAGAGCCACCATCGGTAGCTGTGTAATTTTGTGCAGTTGCTACATATACACATGCGCTAAGCAAAATGAGTAGCAATAGTTTGGAGATTGTCATATTTAAAATATTTTTTAGAGTACAAGTTTTTATTTTTTAAAAGGGCTAAACTTAAAGCCAACCATTAGTTGGCTAGCCTTGTGTCTAAAGCGATCATTTCTATCTGTGCTATTAGGTATTTGTTGAATTTTAGTATCTGTTGTGTATTCGCTAAAAATAAAAGTATACCCGAGTTGAACAGTTACTTTTTTGCTTACTAAATAGCCAATATACCATTCTGAATTAAGAGAGCCTAAGTCACTATCGCTAATTAATAATGCATTAAAACCAGTTGGTTTTGTAGCAACGCTTTGTCCTTTATAAGTAGCGTTTTGCTTACCACCAAGAGAAAAACCGATAGCATCTATATTAACCCCAAGTTCTAACTTATTTTTAAAAGTAGGCAACAGATAATTTATGTAAATACCAGCATTTATTGAATTTGTTTGTGCTGTATTAAAACGTATTGTATCAATATTAGCCTTTATGTCATCTGCAAAAAGAGCTGCAATACTTGCTTTACCACTAGTATATTTTGCTGGTGCTGTTCTATAATCCAGATCAGAACCAAAAAAGTTGCTTAAGCGAACACCATACCCAAGTTTAAAACGCTTGTTTTTTCCAATTGGGTAAACATGCGACCAAGCAAAAGCAGTAGAAAAACTACCTGAGCCAACATTAACTGATGTACGGTAACTATTACCTTCCTTAGCAAAAATATTCTGTGCCGAGGAACTTATGGTAATAATGAGAAAACAAAATAATAAAGAGCTAACTAAAAATTTCATAATGAGAATATTAAAAAAGTGTCCAAAATATCTTGTGTTGTTATGTCAGGCACAACAACTGCAACTATTTAAATGCAGTTAGTATTGTAAAGAAAAATTGTTTAAATCAGCTTCCAAGAAATAAACAATTTTTCTTTACAATATCTTTAATGGAATAAGGGGGTATTGGACTAATTTAGGGGTGCAGCACCAAAATTTACTTCTGCAGTTTCGCAGTAAAATACAACATAAGAAAAGCCAGTGAATGAGCTAACACCATTAAGTACAATAAATTGTTCGCCTGCTTTATTTACAAAACCTACAGCACGTACGTTAGTGGCGGTTGTTCCGCCAGCTCTCTGCGCTTTGATTTCGGCATTAGTTTTTGCAAAATATACTGCAACAGTACCTGTACTGAAACCAGATGTGAAATCACTACCGAGTTTTAAAAATTGTGTGCCTTTAGAATCTTGAATAACAGTTAACGTGCCACTTGTAGAAGGGGTACCTGGTGCATTTTGTTGTGTGATTATGCCTGTTTTTAAAACTGTTGTTGCCCCAATAGGAACATTAGAGAATTCTGTTACTGTTTCTGTTTTTGTACAACTGCTTAAAAATAATACGGCTGAGGCAAAAAGTGTGCTTGTAATTTTTGTGATTTTTGTCATTGTTTAATTGTTTTAAATTATAATTGAAATGAAAAGCCTAATGTGGTAGATAAAAAACCTATGGGTGTAATATTGGCAACAGGTACAAAATCTGTATTTACTTGAAAAAATACACCTAGTTTCTTCTCTTTTTTTGTGTATTTCAGCCCAATGAATGGTGATATAACACCGTAATTTTTTGTACGTTTTTGTTTAACAATTGTGTTATTACCCAAATCAAGTGTTGTATTGTCAACATATAAATTGTAACCAATGCCTATACCGGTGTAGGGTTGTAGCGCTTTTTTGTTAAAATAATATGTGTAATGAAAGCTTGCTGCTGAATACGTTATATCAACAGAGGGTGTAGGATTAAACGAAAAGCGTGAAATACTGATACCAGTGCTCAATCTGTTCGTTATAAATTTTTCAGCAGAAACTCTAAAACCACTGCCTAGCGTCTGATTATTTAAAGTTTCGTTCCATCTATTAGCAACGCTACCACCCACTTTGAAAATAGTTTGGGCTTTAATATTTGTTGATGCATATAGTATACATAAACAGACAATCTTTTTTAACATATGATGTTTGATTTAAAAATTTCGGCAAAGAATTTATAGGTAGCCCATAGGGCTATTAAATGAAATAAAAGTTTATTCGATTATTGATTATCGGTTATTTGTAAAACCAATACGTAATCCTGCCGTAGTTACTGGCAATGCACCAATGCCCATACCACTTAGCGGTATTTGTAGGTATGGTTCCATTCGTATATTCAGTTTATTAGAAATTTTATTTTCGTAACCAAATCCTAGTTGTAATGCTCCTAATATTTTGTACTCTCTATCCTTGTACGTCGCTTCAACATTTATAGGCGTGCCACCGTTAATACTTGCAAAGTAGTTATTATGCTCGCCTAGTGTAAAGTAAGTTGCTATACCTGCATTTGTATAGAAATTCGCTTTGCTACTTTTTTTATTGTTGATATTGAATTTTACTGTTAATGGTACCTCTAGTAGTGTGCAATTACCGTCTAAGCTTTTTACTTTAAAGCCAGCTGGCATGCTTGAAGCCGCTTTGGTCTTGTCAAAATATTGCCCATCAGTATAATAGCTTTTGCTTGTTAGCAAAATACCTGATTCTACAGCCCACTTTTTATTAAATGCTTTACCTACAATGATTCCAATATTGTAACCAGGTTTTGTAAAGCCTTGGCGTTTAATTTGATTGAACGAAATACCAGATAGCAAGCCCAAGTAAAATTTATTGCTAGTTTTCATGACTTCGTTTTTTGCAGCAACATTTTCTTTTACATAATCAATTCTTTCGTTAATTGTTAAGGCGTTTGGTGAAGCTGAGTCTATTTTATTTGTAATAATGGTGGTTAATTTGCTTTTTTCTACTATATCATTACTATTACTAGTATCATTAGTCGGTACTAATGGTATAGTAGCTATTGATTGATTGATTTGTGCATAATCACTTTTTATTAGTTTATTATTTCTGTCAAACAGTGTTAAACGTGATGCAGAAAGAAAATTTGTTACCTCTTGTTCAAAGGCAGCATTATTAATTGCCTTAGAGCTGTTACTAAACTTAAAAGTAGTTGTAGCAAGTTTAATAGCTTCACTTTTTACGACACTAGAAATATTGTTTGATAGTATGGTCTTATTAGCCGTAACCATCAATTTACTATCCTTTAGCTCAATCGCTAGCACATTAAATGCACTTACTAATACTATTACTAATGCAGTTTTTAACCAATTAAAGCTGCTATATATGTTTGTGTCGTTATCTATTAATTGAGATGCAATCGTATCCCAATCATCGGGCATTTTTACCGAATAGCCTTCTGCTGCTTTAATAAATAATTCGTCTATATTATTATCTAAATGCTGCATACTTGCACCTCCTCTAATTTCTTAATACTTAACTTTAATAAATCTCTAGCTCGTGAAAGATTTGATTTTGACGCCCCCACTGAAATGTTTAATGTTTCACTAATGTCTGCGTGTGTATAGCCCTCAATCACATACAAATTGAATACAATTCTATACATGGGTGGCAGGTTTTTTATTAATGTAATTAAATCTTTAAAATGTAATAATTCCTCAGCGTTTTCACTAGTGTCTATTATATCCCAATCTCCATCAGGTATGCCGCCAATTTCGCTTATCATACCACTTTTTCTTAAAGCGTCTATGGCCGTGTTAGCAATTATTTTTTTAAACCACCCAAGTAGTATCTTTTCATTATCTACCTCATGTATGGTAAATACAATGCTTGATAGATTTTTAAATAGCTTTACAAAAGCATCGTTTACAATATCTACAGCACCATCATATCTATAAATGTATCTGAAAGCTATTTTTAACGCAAAGCCCTTATACTTATCATAAAATGCTTTTTGGTATTTTGAGTCTTTTAGTAAGCAGCCTTGTAATATGATAGAAAAATTATCCAAAAGCAATGATTATTTTATTTTAGTTCTGCCGTGCCAAATGTTCTACTAAATTGTTTACAGTATATTATTACGTACTTGTATTCTGCAACATTAAATTGTGTTGTTAAATTATATACTTGATTACCATTGGTTGATTTTAACCGTCCTAAATCTACAATAGCATTTGGTGTAATTTGTTTAGAAAAATACACATATAAATCGGGACCATTTGTAGTAGAAAAATTTTCTAATGACAGTGAATAGATACTATCTTTTAAAAGTATTGAAGATTTTCCGCTAACTGTATAGCCTGATGAACTAATAAATGAGCCAGTTTTTACCAGCTTTGCACTTGTAGTATCTATCGTTTCTCTTAAAGTTTCGGTACTTGTACCGTTATTTTTGGTGCAACTGCTCACGCCTATTGCCCCAAGTAGTAGAATGATTGTTAAAAATTTCATGTCGCTGCTTTAATCTTATACTAGTGCATACGCAAGGGCTACAAAAAGGTTGCGTGAGCGCCTTTTTTATTTTAACTATGCTGTAAGTCCGAATTTGTAATTCGATATTGCGAGTGTAGGATATGATATCCTAAACATTTTGGTCTAGATTTATAGTCATCAAAAGGCAAAAAGCCATCTGCATTTTATCCTTTAAAGCCTTAATAAAAAATATTCAAAAAAATACTGGTCAATTGGCTATCGTGTTGTACGATTGTTTATATTCGACTATCGGTATTAGTAAGTATAATGACCAGTAACTACCTAACATATTATCGAGGGCAGCAAAAAACTGTAAGCTCGCAGGGAGTAGCTGCCACCTCGCAGCAAAGTATTGCAACCTCGAAACAAAGTGCTGCAACCTTACAGGAAGTTGTAGCCATCTTGCAGCAAAGTGCTGCCACCTCACAGCAAGTAGCTGCAAACCGCCAGCGAAGTATTGCCACCATGCAGCAACTAGCTGCTGATGATGTTTTTAATCACCCACAAAATACACAGTTATGAAAAAAACGTTTATCGACCGTACGGAAGACGGATTTTTGAAGCAATTGGACAATTTTTTAAGCAAAATTGGCAATTATGCCACTACACTAGGGCTAGATGCAGCCAAAATTACTGCCTTGCAGAGCGACCTAGCTTTTCTAAAATTTATTGTAACATTGGCACTTAGTTACAAAACCACATCGGCAGGGCTTACCAAGTACAAAGAAACCTTACGGCTTGGTGGCGATGTGTTAGGTGCTTTGCCACAGTTACCAACCTTACCAGCAACCTTACCAACTGCTACAAGTGCAGGGGTAGAAGCTAGGTTTAGAGAATTGGTACAAGACATAGCCCGCCACAGTGCTACCACCGATGCTATTTTAAAAGATTTAGGTATTGCCGCTACCGATACTGTAGTAGATAATAGCGTAGCAAAACCAGAATTTTATATAGAGTTATCAAGCGGTGGCTACCCACTAATTGTATGGAAGAAAAGCCGCTTTGAAGGTGTAGAAATTTGGAAAAGCACCGATGGCATCAACTTTAGTAAGTTGGACAAAGATTTTAAACCAGATTATATAGATAAAAGCACCCTGCCAGCTACAGGCAAAGCCGAGAAATGGCATTACAAACTGATTTACCTAATTAATGATGAGCATGTAGGCCAGTTTAGCGATGTACAAAATATTGCTGTAAGTGGTTAGGTTGGTTATTTAGTGATTGTAAATCAGCCCTGCGATAAGTGGGGCTGATTTGTTTATATTGGCGCTATGAAATTTCAAAGTTTTTAGAGCGGATAGAAAGCCCATTCTGCCGCTGTTGCTTTCACCAACAGCTTTTTCACTAATTATTGTTGGTCAAAGACACAAGAACAGCTTTAATAAAGCGTTAGTTTTCTTGTTCTTTTGGATAAAATACCTGCGCTACTATAAAAGTCCCACAACGCACAGAACGTACAAGGGAGTGACACAACCGAAGCTAAATAGTAGTACAAAAGCTAGTTACATAAAAAATGCCACACTATTATTGTGCAGAGATTTTGATTTATTCGCTTAAATGCTTCCTTCGTCAGCATGACAATCGTTGCACCCTTTGCCTTCTTTGTTTCTTTGTGTGAAACACTACCTACTCATCAACCAAGCTTTTAAGTCTTCAAACTTTGCATCCATTACTACGCTTTGTTTTACTTGGCTTAGTAAGTGTTTTACTTGCTCAGGATATTCAGGTGCAATACCAGTTGCTTGCTCTACCGTATCAGGAAATTTAATAGGGTGAGCGGTTTCTAAAATCATGCCCTTGCCCCTAGCCCCTAAAGGGGAATTTTTAAGGTATTGTTCCAATGCATAATAGGCAACAGCACCGTGAGGATCTAATGTATAGTTGAATTGTTGGTAAACATCTTTAATCGTTGCTGCAGTAACAGCATCGCTAATGCTTACGCTGCTAAAGGTGGTTTTCAGCTCATTAAACTGTTGCTGAAACAATTCTAAAATGCGGATGAAATTGCTAGGGTTACCAACATCCATGGCATTTGAAATGGTTGCAACAGCAGGTTTTGGTGTGTACACTTGTGTGTTCATGTAATTTGGAACCACATCATTGGCATTGCAAGCAGCAATGAAATGTTGGACTGGCAAGCCAGAAACATGCGCTAAAACACCTGCACAAATATTTCCGAAATTGCCACTTGGCACACAGATAACAGGTGCTTGTTCTTGCTGCCATTGTTGGTATGCAAAAAAGTAATACAATTGCTGTGGTAACCATCTAGCCACATTGATAGAATTAGCTGAAGTTAAAGAGAGTTTATTATTCAATTGCTCATCGGCAAATACTTGTTTTACTATGGCTTGACAATCGTCAAACGTGCCGTTTACTTCAATGGCTTTAATGTTTTTGCCCAAAGTGGTCAACTGTAATTCTTGAATTTTACTCACTTTGCCCGATGGGTATAAAATCACCACATCAATACCATCAACACCTAAAAAACCATTGGCAACAGCACCGCCTGTATCGCCTGAAGTAGCTACCAATACTGTGGTGTGGTGGTATGCATTGCGATTGAAATAACCCAAACAACGACTCATAAATCTTGCACCAACATCTTTAAAAGCGAGTGTTGGCCCGTGAAATAATTCAAGAGAAGCAATGTTATCATTCACCTTTACCAAAGGGAAATCGAAATTGATAGTTTCGTACACAATCTCTTGTAACACATCATCAGGAATGCTATCACCAACGTAAGGCTTCATAACTTTAAAACCAATGTCGACCTTGCTGTAGTTTTTAATATTTTTAATAAAATCAGCAGGAAGCTTAGGGATGCTTTCAGGGAAATACAAACCTTTATCGGGTGCTTGACCACGCAAGGCAGCTTCTGCAAAACTCACTTTGGGTGATTGGTGGTTGAGGCTATAATAGTTCATGCCCCCAGCCCCTAAAGGGGAGTAATGGAAGCGGTTGGTATATATTGTATTCATTGAAGTCGTTGATTTTTGAAATACCCCTTTAGGGGCTAGGGGTGTTTAAGCTAGCTTAACACCTTCTTGATTGATGGTGGTTAAATGGGTTTGATAATCTAAACCAATACGATTGTACACATCTTTCATTACATCTTCTACGGCTTTTGCAGTTGCTGCATCTTTACTTAGCATAAAAATAGATGGGCCGCTACCGCTGATGCCGCCACCTAAAGCTCCTGCTTCTTTACACTTGTTTTTCACTTCGTTAAAGCCGGGAATTAAAATGCTACGAACCGGTTCGATGATGACATCTTCAAGGCTACGACCGATTAAATCGTAGTCATGCTTAATGAAGCCAGCAACCAAGCCAGCAATATTGCCCCATTGCTTAATGGCATCTTTTAGTAACACATTTTGCTTCAAAATTTGACGAGCATCGGCAGTACGCACTTCAATTTGAGGATGTACAACCGTTACGTGTAAAGGCGGTGCATCGATACTGATGATATCTAATGGAAAAATGGAACGAATTAAGGTAACACCACCATAAATGGCAGGTGCAATATTATCGGCATGTTTTACACCGCTGGCTACTTTTTCGCCAAACATGGCAAAGCGTACCAAGTCGCTTTTTGAGAAACGATTGTCTAGCAACATATTGGCTGCAACAACAGGCCCTGCAGCACTTGCAGCACTAGAACCAATACCACTACCAGGTTTGATGATTTTTTTGCTGATTAAAGTAAAGCCTTTTACATCAGGACATTCCTCTAACATAGCCAGCAAAGCCGCACCAGACACGTTTATCTCAGGGTTGGTAGGTAGGTTAAAATCATCGTCGTTGATAATTTGCACACCCACTTCATCACTTAATGAAACGGTAAATTCATCAGTAGGATTGTTGAGTGCAAAACCCAATATATCGAAGCCGCAAACCACATTGGCAACAGTGGCAGGCGAAAGAACAGAGATAGACCTAGCCCCCCCGCCCCCCAAAGGGGGGAACTCGGAAAGAGCGTAATATTTTTTCAGTAAGTTATTAGTCATAATTCTTGGTTTTAATTCCCCCTTGGGGGATTTAGGGGGCTACGCTGAAACCCTCATTATATCTGCAAAAACGCCACTTGCTGTAACATCAGCACCTGCACCTGCACCTTTTACAACCATTGGTTGTTCAGGGTAACGTTGGGTGTAAAATAATACAATATTGTCTTTGCCATACAAATGATAGAAGTCACTGTTAGCAGGTATGTGTTGCAAACCAACTGATGCTTTACCCCCAACCCCTGAAGGGGAGCTTTCAAAAACGGCTACGAACTTTAACTTACAGTCTTTTGCGGCCGCAGCATCGTACAAAGCTTTAAAATGCGCTTCATGTTTTTCCATGGCTACATAAAAATCAGCAACGCTACCTTCAAAACATTCCAAAGGTAAAAAGCCATTATTGGTAATGTCTTCCATTTCCATTTTGTTGCCAGCTTCACGAGCCAAAATCATAATCTTACGCATCACATCAGTACCACCTAAATCTAAACGTGGATCTGGCTCAGTGTAGCCTTCATCTTGTGCTTGTTTTACCACTTGTGCAAATGGTTTGGTACCATCGTAATTGTTAAACACAAAGTTTAAAGTGCCTGATAAAACGGCTTGAATTTTATTAATTCTATCACCACTTTTTATTAAATCGTTCAATGTGCCAATAACTGGTAAACCTGCACCAACATTGGTTTCAAACAAGTATGGTACATTGTATTCTTTGGCTAAAGATTTTAAGTGCTGATAGTTAGTATATACACTAGAAGCTGCAATTTTATTACAAGCAACCACTGCAATACTTTTTGACAATAGTTGTGCGTAAACACCTGCAACATCAGCATTTGCAGTCACATCTACAAACACGCTGTTACGTAAGTTTTTAGCTATAATGCCATTAACAAAGCCTTGTAAACTCATCGCTTCAGCATTTACCAAAGCTTCTTTCCAATTGCTTAAATCTATTTCGTTGCCATTATCTACAAACAACATTTTTTTACTAGTAGCAATGCCTGTAACACGCACTTGTAAGTTTAAGTTTTGTAGCAAATAAGCTTGCTGCTGTTGTATTTGATCAATCAATTTGCCACCAACATTACCTGCACCGCAAATAAATACGTTCAATTGTTTGTAAGAGGTTTCGAAGAAAGCTTCGTGTAAAACGTTGACTGCTTTTTTAATGTCGTTGAAAGAAACAACAGCTGAAATATTACGTTCAGAAGAACCTTGTGCAATGGCTCTGATATTAATGCCATTTCTACCCAAAGCACTAAACATACGGCCAGCAATGCCAGGGTGACTTTTCATTTTATCACCTACCAATGCAATGATAGATAGTTCTTTTTCAACCTTAAGTGGATCTACTTTTTTGTTCAATAATTCTATCTCAAAAGCCTTATCTACAGATGCTTTCGCTTTGTCAAGGTCAACTGTATTAATTGCTACGCAAATAGAATGTTCTGATGAACTTTGGGTAATTAAAATCACGTTCACTTGCTCATTTGCCAAAGCCTCAAATAATCTTTTAGAAAAGCCTGGAATGCCCACCATACCGCTACCTTCAAGGCTTAGAAGTGCTACTTGGTTAATGCTAGAAATACCTGTGATGATGCCCCCATCCCCTGAAGGGGCGGTAGAAACATGCTCAATGATTGTTCCTAATTCTTCTGGCAAAAAAGTGTTTTTTATCCAAATAGGAATATTTTGATCCATTGCTGGCTGAATAGTAGGCGGGTAAATAACTTTAGCACCAAAATGCGATAATTCCATCGCTTCACGGTAAGATGTGTGAGGGATGGTTCTTGCATTCGCTACCCAACGTGGGTCAGCAGTCATCATGCCTGTTACATCTGTCCAAATTTCTACCGCATCAGCATTTACTGCCGCTGCATAAATAGAAGCCGTATAATCGCTACCACCACGGCCTAAGGTTGTGGTAAAACCATTGGCATCGCTTGCTATAAAACCTGGTGCAATAAATAAGGTATTGCTTGATGCAGTAACAATTGCTTTGATACTTTCGGTAGTTGCTGCAAAATCAACCGCGGCAAAACCAAAATTGCTATTGGTTTTAATAGCTTTTCTGCTATCTATCCAATCTATTTTACTGCCAGTAGATTGGATATAGAAGTAAATAATTTTTGAAGATAACAATTCGCCAAAGCTGATAATACGGTCTTTAGTGCGGCCAGATAATTCGCCCAAGCGAAAAACGCCTTCACAAATATCTTCAAGCTCGTTAAAGCTTTGTTTTACGCTACTGATGCAAGCACTTTGGTTATTAATTGGCAATAATGCTTGTACCGTTTCTATATGCCTTTTCTCTAGGTTAAGCAGGGTTTCTTTGTATTGTTCTTTGGCATTTGCAGCATCTGTACCAACTGAAATTAGTGAATCTGTTACACCGCCTAAAGCTGATACTACTACTATGGTAGATTGGTACTGTGGTTGGTTAACAATGTTGACTACTTTTTTGATGTTCTCTGCATTGGCTACAGATGAGCCGCCAAATTTTATAACTTTCATGTGAATCTTTTTAGTTCGCCGCTTTTGGCGGCTATTATTTTTGCCACAAGGAATGCCTTTTAGTTACCTCAATTGATATGTAATGATATATCGGCATTTCATGGTTGTATGTTTCTGCATCTGTTACGTTCTATTAACCCAAAAGTTGCTCTGAGAAAAGTACGTAAATGCGGTAAATGTAAATGTTGTATAGGGTATATCCTTGTAAGATGTAACAGCGTTAAGCCCATGGGGTAATATGACAATTTTCAATCCGCTTAGCGGATTGTTGTAGTAACAATAGTCGTAGAAGCAATTGTTGCAATTACTCTAAAGAAAAACGATATTTTTTGCTGTTTTTTCATGTAAACGCTGCTAAGGTAAGAGATTATACAATAATCGTCAATAATTTTTATTATTTTTATAGCCTCGATTATTGCAGCCATAATTATTAAAACAAGATTAAACGCTATTTCTATGCACAGTGCTTCAGGACTGCAACAGTTTAAGAACTTAGTAGGCATTAAATTTCAGTTGTACAACAGCTTATTTGGCTCTTTGCCATTTCATCGAATTGAAAAAACGGGTATTTTAGCTTCGCTGTTATTGGTAAATTGTGAGGAAGGCTATAACAAAAAGCAAAGCCCAGTAGAAATTATTGATGAATTTTTTGCGAAGCAAACCACTTTTGTAAAAGATGAAGAAAAGGCCGACCAATTATTTCGCTTTGTACAATATATAGAACGCCAAGTGGTATTGTTTGATGCACTTGAAGATGCAGCTTTTACGCAAGTAAACGATATGAATGGTAAGGGTACACTTAAAAACCTTGAGTTTTTAGTAGACCAAGAAGGTGGCGCTCAAGAAGCACTTGCTAAAAAACTACAAGACTTTAATATTCAGCTGGTATTAACAGCGCATCCTACACAGTTTTATACAGGTGCTGTTTTAGGTATTATTAATGATATTTCTAAGGCAGTAAATACCAACGACGAAACCAATATTTATACCTATTTACAACAACTAGGTCGTACACCTTTTTTCCAAAAGGCAAAGCCTACACCATACGATGAAGCATTGAGTTTGTTGTGGTATTTAGAGAATATTTTTTACCCAGCTACTGGAAAAATTATCAGCAATCTTAAACGTACATACCCTGGTATGATACCTGCTGAAAATCCTTTGATTAAAATGGGCTTTTGGCCAGGTGGCGATAGAGATGGTAATCCTTTTGTAACTGCTGAAATTACAGCCCAAGTGGCAGATGCTTTGCGTATTGGTATTATCAGATGCTATTACTTAGATGTACGCAGATTAAAGCGACGCTTAACGTTTAGAGGTGTTGATGTACTGTTGAATAATTTGGAGAAAACCTTGTACGACCATTTAATTATTCCTGGCTACCAATCTGCACTGACTAAAAAAGACATTTTAGATGTGATGGAAAAAGTACGCCACTTATTAGTGTACGAACATAACAACTTGTTTATTGAGTGGGCAGAAAACTTTATTAATAAAGTACAAGTTTTCGGTTTGCATTTTGCGTCGCTAGATATTCGCCAAGATAGTAGGGTACATGTTGATGTGATTGATATTTTGGCAAAAAAGACCAATGTATTGCCTAGCAATTACGCTACATTAAGCGAAACTGAAAAGATAGATGCGCTATTTGCAATTACCGAACAACCAGATAGTAGTGTGTTAACTGATAGTGTACATAAAGACACGCTCAAAGTAATTGGAACCATTAAAGACATTCAAAAAGCCAATGGTGAACAAGGTTGTAACCGATACATCATTAGCCAATGTAATAGCGCTGTGAATGTAATAGAAGTGTATGGCTTGTTCTTAATGGGTGGCTGGAAAGCTGAAGAATTAAGTGTCGATATTGTGCCACTATTTGAAACAGTAGATGACTTACAAGCAGCAGCAGAAATAATGAAAACTTTGTACGAGCATCCATTGTACAGCCAACATTTACAGCGTCGTGGCAAAAAGCAAACCATCATGGTGGGCTTTAGCGATGGTACAAAAGATGGTGGTTATTTGATGGCCAATTGGAGCATTTATAAAGCCAAAGAAGAACTATCTGCTATTTCTAAACAATACAATATAGATGTGGTATTTTTTGATGGTCGTGGTGGCCCGCCAGCTCGTGGTGGTGGTAAAACGCACCAGTTTTATGCATCAATGGGTAAAAATATTGCCAATAAAGAAATTCAATTAACCATTCAAGGGCAAACGGTAAGTAGCAATTTTGGTACGGTTGATACGGCTCAGTTTAATATGGAGCAACTGCTAAATGCTGGCTTAACCAACAATATTACTGCGGCTAAAGAAATTACCATTTCTGAAAAATCAGAGGCATTGGTAAAATCGCTTGCTGAGAAAAGCTTTAAAAGCTATATTCAACTAAAAGAGCACCCATATTTTGCCGATTATTTAAGCCATGCAAGTGCTTTGCGTTTTTATGCGCAAACCAATATTGGTAGCCGTCCTGCAAAACGTGGTGGTGGTACCAAACTAAGTTTGAAAGACCTTAGAGCCATACCATTTGTAGGCGCTTGGAGTCAATTAAAACAAAACGTAACAGGCTACTATGGGCTAGGTACAGCCATGCAGCAAATAGAAGCAGAAGGCAAGTGGGAAGAATTGGCTTCGCTTTACCGTAAATCTTTGTTCTTTAAAACTTTGCTTGATAACTCTGAAATGGCCATGCAAAAATGCTTCTTCCCATTAACCGCATTTTTAAAAGACCACAAACAATACGGCGAAATTTGGAACATGGTGCACGATGAATACGAACTCACCAAAAAATACCTGCTAAAATTATCTGGCAATACCACTTTAATGGAAGATTTTCCAGTAGACCAGTTGTCGGTGCAAATGCGTGAACGCATCGTGTTGCCATTGGTAACCATACAGCAATATGCCATTACCAAAGTGCGCCAGCTAGAAGAAGGCTTAATCACTAACGCACCTATAAAAGCCACTTACGAAAAGCTAGCCATGCGTTGCAGTTTCGGTATTATTAATGCCGGTAGAAACTCAGCGTAGTATAAATATAATTATTTAAAATAAAAATATATTGCGACTTATCTTCGCTATAAAAACCTATAAATAGGTATTTTTTTATTATTATTCAGCCGCCAATAACTTCAAACAGCTAGGATTACCAGTTTCAAATTGGCTGTTATAAGTAAGTAAACCTGTAGCTTTATCTCTTTTAAAGATGATAACACTGTCAGAATTTTGATTGGCTACTAACAAGAAATTACCTGTAGGATCGACAATGAAATTGCGAGGCGTTTTGCCTTTGGTTGGCTCTAAACCGATGTATTTTAATGTGCCATTAATAGCATCTACACTGTAAATAACGATGTTGTTGTAGCTGCCGCGGTTGGTAGCGTATAAAAATTTACCATCGGGTGAACAATGAATATCACCACTACCTTTGTCAAGACGAGCACTTGTATCGGTGCTTATTGTTTGCACATTTTGGATGCCCTTTTTATAGTCAAAAACGTCAATTGTACCCTTCAATTCATTAATTACATACATCAGTTTTTGTGTAGGATGAAAAGCGGTATGCCTAGGACCATTGCCTGCAACCGAGTAAATAACAGAATCAGCAGCGGGTGTAAAAGGTGTAGTTTTATTAACAGGATTGAAGTTGTAAATATTAATTTTATCAGTACCCAAATCGTTGGTAAAAAGCTGTTTTTCATCTGGCGAGAAAACTGCCATGTGTGCATGTGGCTCTTTTTGGCGCTGCACATTTACGCTGCTACCTGTGTGCTGAAAGAGTTGCTTTAGCGTGTCTATTGAACCGTTTTTCTTAAGGTTTAATACACTTACGCTACCGCTAGCATAGTTGGCTGTTACAAGCCATTTGTTCGCTTTATCTACACTTATATAACAAGGGCCATTACCACTAAGTAATGCTTGGTTAAGCGATGTTAGTGTACCAGTTTTTTTATCAAAAGTAAAAGCGCTTGCAAAGCCTTGCCTGCCTTTACCAGCTTCATTAGCGCTGTATAGATATTTACCATTGGCACCAATTGCTAGGTAAGATGGATTGTCTGATTTTACCTTGCTTACAAATTGCACACTACCATCTGAGGCGTTGAATTTATACACACTAATACCTTCGTTTTTACCAGCTGTGTAACCGCCTACAAATAAGTAATAGTTGGTACTTTGACTAAAAACGGCAGTAACAATGAACAATAAAAGCGAGGTTGCAATAATACGCATGGCAATAGCTATTTTTATTTGTGATTTAATGATTTGAATGAGAGCGATGATTGTTAGTTTGATTGACGTCGCAGAGAACAATCATTATCCTCATTCAAATCATTACAATCATCGGTTAACCCATATTATGAAACACCTTGTTCACGTCTTCATCTTGTTCTAGGCGCTCAATTAATTTACTAATGTCTTCTGCTTGTTCATCAGTAACAGGCACTGTGGTTGTAGGTATCCATTCTAGCTCAGCGCTCAATGGTGTAATACCTTTATCCTCAAGTGCTTTTTGTAAGTTACCAAAATCGGTAAATGCACAACGCAATACCAATACTTCAGTACCGTCATCGTTGGTGCTTTCACCCAATTCGTCTAAGCCGTGGTCTATCAATTCAAGCTCAAGTTCATCCATATCTAAACCAGCAGGGTTCAACTTAAAGCTACCTACTTTTTTAAACTGAAAACTTACGCTACCAGTATTGCCCATAGCGCCACCACCTTTATTAAAATGGCTTTTTACATTAGCAACCGTACGTACGTGGTTGTCTGTAGCTGTTTCTACTAGCAATGCTACACCGTGAGGTGCATAGCCTTCGTACAAAATTTCTTCGTAGTTGGCAGTATCTTTACCCATTGCACGTTTAATGGCCGCTTCTACACGGTCTTTAGGCATACCTACGCTTCTAGCATTTTGGTAGCATCTACGCAATGCAGGGTTAGTTGCAGGATCAGGACCACTTGCTTTTACAGCAATCACAATTTCTTTACCTATACGGGTAAACTGTTTTGCCATCCTATCCCAACGGGCAAACATGGTGGCCTTTCTAACTTCAAAAATCCTTCCCATAAATTATTATCTATTTTGACGTCTGAAATATTTTGGTAACCAGCAGCAGATTATCTATTGACCGTCTGTTGCGTCGCACACTTGTACGCTTGAAGCTATATGCAGCAAAGCGGCGGCAAAAATAAGGTAGTTCAGCCTTATCATCAACCTATAAAAACAGCCCCACTTTTTTAAGTGAGGCTGTTAATTAATATTCTAAGAAATAAGCTTATTGTTTTTCAGGATTACCAAGTTTGCTATTCTTACGGCTGTAACCAAAATAAATTACAAAACCAATAGCTAACCAACCAAATAATCTAGCCCAGTTTGTCCAACCTAAACCATAAATCATTGCACCACAAACTACAATACCCAAAATAGGTACTAATGGAACTAGTGGAGTTTTAAATTCACGTTTTAATTCAGGATTAGTTTTACGCAACACAATTACAGCAACGCAAACTAACATAAAGGCAAATAAAGTACCGATACTAGTCATATCACCAACAATATCGCCAGGTACAAAAGCAGCAAATAAACCAACTAATATTAAGATGAATAAACTTGCTTTGTATGGTGTTTGATATTTAGGGTGAACAGCACTAAACGCTTTTGGCAATAAACCATCTTTACTCATTGAATAGAATACTCTTGACTGACCTAATAACATCACTAGTATTACAGATGAGAAACCACCTAAAATAGCAACAGTTACAAGTTTACCTAACCAACCGTAACCCATCATGTATTTATTTATAGCAAACACAACTGATGCTTCTTTTCCAGAAGTTCTAAAGTCTTCTGTTGTAGCCATACCAGTAAGTACGTGAGCAAATAGAATGTACAAAACAGTACAAATTGCCAATGAACCTAAAATACCAATTGGCATATCACGTTTAGGGTTTTTAGCTTCTTGTGCGGCAGTACTTACTGCATCAAACCCAATAAAGGCAAAGAATACCACACCAGCAGCACCCAATATACCCATAATGCCACCAAAGTTGTGAGAGATACCTTGATGATCTGTATAAGTACTTGCAGGCGGTATGTAAGGGGTGTGATTTGCAGGGTTAATAAAGCCCCAACCAAACACAATAATTAGTATTACAATACTTACTTTGGTGATAACGATAATACCATTTACAATAGCAGACTCTTGCGTACCTTTAATCAGTAACATAGTTAAAGCCGCTACAATAAATAAAGCTGGTAGGTTAATCATACCATGACTTAAACCATCAACACTATGTTCAAAAGGTGAGTGACACCATTTATAAGGTATAGCACTCATTCCAAACACGTTTACTAATAAATTATTCAAATACTCACTCCATGCAATACCTACTGTTGCAGCACCTACCGCATATTCAAGTATTAAATCCCAACCAATTATCCAAGCTACCAATTCGCCCATAGTAGCGTAGCTATATGTGTAAGCACTACCAGCAATAGGTATAGATGAAGATAACTCAGCATAACATAAGCCAGCTAATGCACAACCAATAGCAGCAACAATGAAGCCTAGTGTCACAGATGGTCCTGCATTTTGTGCAGCCGCAGAAGCAGTTCTTACAAATAATCCTGCACCTATAATGGCGCCTATTCCTAGGGCAATTAAAGAGCCAGCACCCAAAGTTTTTTTCAAACCTTTTTCGCTATCACCAGCTTCAGCCATTAAAACACTCAGTGGTTTTTTTACAAATAAACTCATAAAGGGATAGTTAAGTTTTCGTGATTTTTATTTTCGGCAAAATAGGCAATTCTATCTTTCGGCAAACATTTCTTTTATGATGGGTAAAGATATTTTTTAAGTCACTTCAACTTTTTAATTATAATTTAGAGTAAATATGGTTTAGAAGTCAATGTTCACAATACTTATCTAACAAAAACGTTCTAAAATATTGATGTTGTGGCGCTTGTAATTTCAAATTAAAAAATTAGCGATGGCTGTTACTCTAAGTTCTACCAAAACAGGTCAAGACATTTACTACACCTATTACGAAAGTCCAGTAGGGCTACTAAAAATTGGCGGTACAGATACTTATATTAATGAACTGAGCTTTGTTGATAATAGACACCAAATTTCGCATGGCGAGCCAGGCATTAGCGATGTTATTCATTACTGCACAGAACAACTCATTGAATTTTTTCAAGGCCGCAGACGCACATTTGACATTCCTATTCACCAAGATGGTACAGAATTCCAAAAACGTGTTTGGAACGAACTCTTGGCCATTAATTTTGGCAAAACAATTAGCTACTTAGACCTTGCTAAACAGTTGGGCGATCCAAAATGTATCAGAGCGGCAGCAACTACTAATGGTAAAAATAATATTGCGATAATTGTGCCTTGCCACAGAGTTATTGGCACAGACAAAAGCCTAACAGGCTATGCTGGCGGCCTTTGGCGAAAGAAATGGTTGCTACAACATGAGTTTAGACTACAAAATGGCATACAAACGCTATTTTAAAGAACAATGTCTTATTGACAATTAAAATTGCAATCAGTTGCATTTTTTGATGTAATGTCATAGAACTTATAAAAGATTCTCAAAAAAAGAGAATTATTATTTTGCCAATACATCTCATCCCTTACATTTGCAGCGGCAGGCCTTACACGACCAGCTCCTGTTGAACCTCCCCAGGGTAGGAATACAGCAAGGATAGACGGTTGTAGCGGTGCGATGGAAGTAGTCTGCCACTTTTTTCCTCTTAATCCCATCGAGGGATTTCTCAGATTTCTCTTCGAATTTTTCACATCCGCAAATAAGATTTATGAAATTTTTTATTGACACAGCTAATCTTGCTCAAATTAAAGAAGCAAATGACCTTGGTATATTGGATGGTGTAACTACCAATCCATCGTTAATGGCCAAAGAAGGTATTAAAGGTGTAGAAGCACAAATGCAACACTATAAAACCATTTGCGACTTAGTAGACGGCGATATTAGCGCTGAAGTTTTATCTACCACTTACGAAGAAATGGTTGCAGAAGGTAAATTATTGGCAGCTATTCACCCAAACATTGTGGTAAAAATACCAATGATTAAAGATGGCATTAAAGCTATTAAATACTTTACAGATAACGGTATTAAAACCAACTGTACTTTAATTTTCAGTGCTGGTCAAGCTATATTAGCTGCTAAAGCAGGTGCTACTTACATCTCTCCATTTATTGGCCGTATTGACGATAGCGGTTGGGATGGCATTCAACTAATTCAGCAAATTTCTAACATTTACACCATGCAAGGATTTGAGTCTCAAATCTTAGCAGCTTCTATTCGTAGTGCTAATCATATTATTCAATGTGCTGAAGCAGGTGCTGATGTTTGTACTTGCCCATTAGAGCCAATTTTAGGTTTATTAAAACATCCATTAACAGATATTGGCTTAGCGAAATTTTTAGAAGATGCTAAAAAGAACAGCTAATCATTAATAAGCTAAAACAAAAAATCCATTCGTAGTTGCGAATGGATTTTTTGTTTATTACATTACTTGTGTTAAGCATCTTCACCAAGCCTTGGCCTTAATCTTGCCTTAGCTTTATTAAACACTTGATTACCTTTATCTATACCTGCTCGTAATTTCTTTTGTTCTTCGTAAGGCATTTGAAATACTGTTTTACATTCAACTGTACAACAACCATCAAACGCTTTAACACAATCGCTACATTGTATAAACAACAAATGGCAGCCATCATTGGCACAGTTAGTATGTGTATCAGCAGGCTTGCCACATTGGTGACATTTTGCAATTACATCGTCTGTAATTCGCTCCCCTAGCCTATTGTCAAACACAAAGTTTTTACCAATAAACTTACTGTCTATACCTTCTTTTTTTATTTGTTGGGCGTAATTAATAATACCGCCTTCTAAGTGAAATACATTTTTAAATCCTTTGTGCAGCATGTAAGCACTTGCTTTTTCGCAGCGAATGCCACCAGTGCAATACATAATAATGTTCTTATCCTCGTTGCCTTTCATCATGTCAACTGCCATAGGCAATTGTTCTCTAAAGGTATCTGAAGGAATTTCCAATGCTCTGTCAAAATGCCCAACTTCATACTCGTAATGATTACGCATGTCTATCACCACCGTATCAGGGCTTTCCAATAGTTGATTCATTTCCTTAGCATTCACATATTTCCCCTTTGTATTCATGTTGAACTCAGGGTCTGCAATGCCATCGGCTACTATTTTTTCACGCACTTTAATTTTTAATACCCAAAAACTTTTACCATCATCATCTACAGCAATATTTAAACGTAAACCATTTAGTGGTTCAATACTGTATAAGAAGGTTTTAAAAGCTTCAAAATTGTTTGAAGGCACACTAATTTGTGCATTGATACCTTCATGCGCTACAAAAATTCGCCCAAACACAGATAATTCATCTAAATGCTTGTACAAATAATCTCTAAATTCTTTGGGATTTTCAATTGGGAAATAATTGTAGAAACTGATAGTGGTTCTTGGTTCAGTTTCTTGCAACATTAGTTGCTTCAACTCTTCGTTGTTGATACGATTGTATAAGGCTGCCATAAATAAAATTTTATGAACCCGCTTGCAGGGCAGGTAAAATTCAAACACAAATTAAAGCCAATTTCACGAATTGCACGAATTGAAAATTATTAACCATGCTTATTGTAACTATGCACAGTTATACGGTGCGAAAGACCAAGTAGGAAGCCTACCTGCACAGTTGTACAGTGCAAATAACCAAGTAGAAAGCCTACCTGCACAGTTGTATAGTGCAAATAACCAAGTAGAAAGCCTACCTGCACAGTTGCACGGTGCAAATGACTAAGTAGGAAGCCTACCTGCACAGTTGCACGGTGCAGATGACCAAGTAGGAAGCCTACCTGCACAGTTGTACAGTGCAGATGACCAAGTAGACTCACAATCGCAAGTAGTGATTAAATAAAAACTATCTGCTATTGGGAAAAGCAAGCTGAAAACATTGTTTAATATTACCTACCAATAGCTATCGGTAGATGTTTCACAATGCTGCGAAGCAAACAGGACGTACAAATGTAGATGCTTCGTAAACTTCAGCACAGGCTACACAAAAGTTAAATAGTAGTAATACAGTTGGTTTACAAATTGATTATTTAAAATTGTGCATAGTGGTTTATAAATACAAAATGTGATGAGTAAATGATATGCCGAAGGCACTATTTACCCTCTTCTACCAAACAATGGTAATGCAACACGAATACCAGTAGCATTATTACCATTTGCATCAAAGCTTTTAATCGCATCCACTCTAAGCACTTTGAATATGTTTTCTATGCCAAAAAATGCCTCATAATAATTTTTATTGGGGTTGATGTATAAACCATTACCACCTACTACAAAAAACCAATTCCATTTGCGCAGCAAAGGAATTTTATTGGTAATTAAGCCGTTTAAATGATATTCAATATGCGCTTCACCATAGGTTTTAGCAGTATTGCTGTACTGATAATAAGGCATTAACTGAAAGCTGCTCATGTATGTATTTGCCAAAACAGTTTCATTACCCAAGAAATGGTTGTAATCAACTATCGTTAACTTTTTGGCATTAATAAAACCACCCGCAGCTAATCGATAACTAAATCTGCCACCAATTTTAAAGTCTAGATTATCAGATATTGACAATTTCCATTTGGTATAATCAACATCGCTACCAAAAATATCTGCGAAACCTTTGGTGATGTTGAGGTTAAAGGTTGGATATTTTGAACCTAGAGCCACTTTTCTATCAGGCAGCTCAATGTATTTTGCGCCAGGGCGCCAAGTAATATTTACACTAGCAGATAAAGCTTGATGTGCAGTAAAATTGCTTGCAACAATATTAGTAGGATAATTAGGTGTAAATGCCTTGCCTTTTAAACTATCAATGGTATTTTCCAATGGCTTTCTATCTTGAAACTGAGCTGATAAGCCAATGGTAAATCCATCACCTAAGCCTTTGCTGTAGCTAATTTTAGCAAAAGCTGCTTCGTAAATTTTTATATGGTTGTGCTGCCAATAGTAAGCAGCTAAGGTGTTATTAAATTCTTCTATTGGATTCGCATTATCAAACTGAAATACCTTTTGCCCAGCACTTATTGATACATTATTAAAGTATTTTTTACCAAAACTATAATCAGTATTTACGTAAGCATTAAAATGTTTGTTAGAAAATCCATAGCGAAGAACTGGCTCTATCGTTAAATTTTTTCTGCCTTCAAACTGCTTATTGTATTTGATATTGTATTCAAAATGTCTGCCTTCTACAGGATTGTACAACACACCTACTAGATTAATTAAAGGGCTAAACGTGAGGTTCTCTTTTTTACGCTCTTTACCAAAATTCATTCCTGTAAGCAGTAGCTTATTAGCAGTAATTTTATTCCGAACTTTATCTAAACTGTCTAAATATTTAGGGTCCTTGCGCACTTGTTCAAGGCTGTCTTTCTTTTTATAATCTTTTATTTCTGCTTCTAACAATGGTACAGGCCTAATACTATCCCAATATGCCATTGATTTTTTATTAGCACTATCAAATATTTTAAGGATTGTATTGTCAAAAAACTTCTTTTTAAACTGAGGTTCTAGTTCAAAGTTTTCGTACACCTGCAAAAAACTACCAAAAAAGTCGAAGCCAAAAATTTTGCCGGCAGGCTGAATAACTTGCTGTTTAATAACCCAAGTATCTTTTATTGGCACATACAATTGCTCTAATACAAGCGTATCTAATAACTGCATTTGTTGCTCTTTTAAAATAGTAAGCTGTACACTTTGCAAGCGCCATTCGTTTTCAATAATAGTGATATAACCAGCAAACAATGGTTCGTACTTACGTTTAGGTATCACTTTAATGCGGCTTATTTCTTTGCCATTTTCATAAAATGTACCTTCAAAATGGTATTTGTAGAAGTTCAATGCGTTATCAGCAATTGGCGAAATAAAACCACGTGGGTTTAAGCCCCTACCAATTGGTACAATATTGCTATATAAAGAAATAATGGAAGGACTAGAAAAGCCAAAACCACTGCTGTTACCACTTACTTTGGTTGATAGCACTTCAATTTTTCTGTCCTTATCACTTTTCGAATATTTTGCTAAGGTTTCAGATAAAAAAATCATTTTGCGCTTGCTGGTATCACCATCCTCAAAGTCTACTTTTTCTCCCATAAACTTTTTAGGATAATTGCGCAGTTGCATCTGACCTTTTATATAAACCTGGCACTCAAATTTTTGATTTTCATCTTCATAAAAACTGCGCTTTTTAATAGCTTTTCTAATA
This sequence comes from Parasediminibacterium sp. HNIBRBA5674, assembly GCF_056745525.1. Classification (NCBI taxonomy): domain Bacteria; kingdom Pseudomonadati; phylum Bacteroidota; class Chitinophagia; order Chitinophagales; family Chitinophagaceae; genus Parasediminibacterium; species Parasediminibacterium sp. HNIBRBA5674. The sequence continues at coordinate 55,482 of NZ_JBQWIE010000010.1, forward strand.
ATAGCATAGGCAGGATCTTCAGCACCTGTTTTAACCACCACTTCAGATAGCTGGTATTGCTGTTCTGATAAAACAAAGTTCACTTCAACATCGGTAGTAACAGTAACTGCTTGCTCAACAGATTGATAACCAACATGCTGGCATACCAAAGTGTATTTACCATTATTTAAATTAAGGCTAAAAATACCTTTTGCATTGGCTGTAGTAGCTTTTGCAGAACCTTTTACCAAAATAGAACTGTACGGTAAAACGTTCCCTTTTGAATCTTTTACTGTACCGGTAATAATACCTGCTAATAGGGAAGTAGGCAACAATAAAAATAGCAGTGATATAATCTGTTTCATAAGTAATGGTTAGTACGAATGTACTTTACAATTTGTTACACTTTTGTTATACCAAGATGGAAATTCAATTTTATAAAAACACTTAGCTTGAAACGAAAACGTTACACCAAACACCCAATTGTAATGATAAACATACAATGACTTGCAAAAAAAATCCGTCGCTTCTCTGCAACGGATTCGTAATTATTTTTAGCATTTTTAAATGTACTAGCTTCTACTCAGTTGATTAGAAGCTTCTTTCTCAGAAATTTTATCATTTAAGTAGATACCATAAGCTGTACCTGCAAGAAAAGTAACAACACCAATAAGCAAAAAAACAACAAATAAAATACTGATGTCAAAATCAATAGCCAAAAGAACAGGTAAACTAAAAACTGGCATTTTATTGCTAAATGATGTAATACCGTGGAAAAGGTTGCTTGATGTAAATTTAAGGGGGCTCATACAAATCTTTTTTACTTTGAAACGAAAATTAGTTGATTGCTTTATGGTTTTGCCATTTAGGCATTAATCATAGAAAGGATCAATTTTTCGGTTTTCGGTAAATTAGATTTTAGAGATATAGTTATACAAAGGAAATGGATTTATGTAAATAACTGCTTATTAAAGGGTTGTCCCAAATCACGAATTCAAATATAGAAATAAAACTCTTTTTTTAATTGTTTATTATTCAAAACTTTAAATTTTAAGGGAATTTTAAGGTTTTTTAATAAAACTACCAGTTAAGGCCCCTAATCCACCTAATAAGCCACCTACAATTCCAGTGATTATAACCAATAGCACAACATTACCTTTAAGTGGTAAAATGCTAGCTACTTTGGTAGATAACAAATGTTCATTTGGAATGTCTTTTACTAAAGACCAAATAACCCATAGTAAAAACAGAGCAACAAAGCCGCTAAAAAATGATTTAGGTGGATTTTGCTTTATAATAATCGATATTATAAAAGCTATGGCGACAAAACTATACCAAGGCAAGAAGCTAACTAAGCTTACTAGCCAGCAAGCAATAGCAGTTATTATTATTGAAAGAATAAATTTCATGTTGAATTGTTATGATTGATTTTGACAAGAATAATTATGCATTATTAAAACTAATATGCCACTTAATCTGACTATTTTTTGCAGACGCATCCTTTTTTATAAATAATAATTTATAATATTTACCAGCTGCCCAATAGTTAATAAACGTATCGTAATACTTACTTCCAGGATTACCACTTTGTCCACCAGGATACAACCCATAAGCTTCAACAGTGTCAGTCAAATGTACAATCATTCGCCAGCTTGGCCCATGTTCTGGCTTAGTGGCATTAATGCTATAACTACCGCCACCATTAATTACATGCAACTTGCTTAAAGCATCAATTTTAGTAAAGTGAAAAATTTTTGTGTCTTTAAAATTACCCCAAACAAGTTTGTTATCTTTTTCTAAAGTTGTAGCCAATTTTGCTACCCGTTTAAAAGCATCTAAAGCTATATCAGCCATTGTTTCTTTCACATTTTTGGTAGTAATATTATCAGCAAATGCGTAATTACCTTTATTCTTAATCAACGCTTCTAGCAAAGTACTTTCATACGGTCTTCTCAATGGTAAAGTACTTAATGTGTATTCATCATTGTATACCAAAGTCATTGCAGTATCCCACCAATTTTTAAAAAAAGTTGCACCTTTAGCATCAGGCGTATTTTTTAAGTCCCACGATTTTACGATATCAAAATATTTCTTTTCTTCTACACTCAATTTTGCAATATCTATTAATGGCAGCAGTAGAGGCATAGCTTCTTGGGCAAACATATTATCATCGTTCGTTTGCATCAATTGCATGTCACCCACAGTGATGTTCTGCATAGCAGCTAATTTTTTATTAATAATCAAGCCACGATAAATAGGAAAATTACCTGCTTCACCTAAATAGTAAGGATAGGTTTTATCTACTGCCATTTGATTAGCACTACTTACAAAACCTCTAGCAGGATTAAACATTTGAGCATTCTCAGCATTTGGAATAATGCCCTGCCACATATAACTACTATCTGTGCCTGGCATTACAAACTCGCCTTGATGTGTCCATTTTGCTACAAAAGCCCCTTGCTGCCGAATAGCAATATCACCTGTTTTAGAAGCAAACACAAAATTCTGACCAGGACATTGATAGGTGGCAATTGCATCTATATAGTCATTATAATTCTTCGCTCTATCTAATTTGTAAAAAGTACGTAACTCATTACTCGCATCATGGGCTTTCCATTTTACAGCATAACACTTGTCTGTTTTATTTATTGCAGGATAATGTTTATCGTACATCACTAGACCAAATACAGTAATAGCAATGGTTTCTACATCATCTGGCTTACCTTTTACTTTAATAATTTCTTTTCTAAATTCAGATTTTTTCCATGCACCATTAAACCAATATTCCTGCATAGTGCTGTCTTTGAATTTAATTTCGTAAAAATCTTTTACGTCTCTACCTGCATTGGTAACGCCCCATGCACAGCTATCGTTAAACCCAATAATTACAGCTGGCGAGCCAGGAAAAGATGCCCCATATGTACTATGTGTAGGTGTTGTAATTTGTACCTCATACCATAAAGAAGGCAGGTTTAAACCCAAATGCGGATCGTTACACAAAATAGGTCTGCCACTTTTGGTTTTACTGCCAGCAACAGCCCAGTTGTTGCTACCATTATCTTTATCTGGAACAACAGGTAAGTTAACTTTAAACGAATCACTGTTGCCAATGTATAAGCTATCATAACTTGCTGGTGCTTTTACAGTAATACTTGGCTTCGCAAATGTGGTTCCTTTGGGTACAATTGGATCCAACGAATCCATGACAGCAGGGAACAACTGACGGTAAGTATCTATACCAAAGAAGTTTTTAGTATTGGTATGCAAAAAATCATCTTCACCACCACCAGCAAGATCAAAACTCATAAGCTTTAAAAACAAAGCAGACTTTAAGTTAGTCCACTGCTCTGGCTTGTAGTTCATTAACTTGTATTCAAAAGGTATATCGCTTGGCTTTAATTGATTGATATAACTATTAATACCAGCAGTATAAGCATCCATCATGGTTTTGGTTTCTGCATCTGCTTCCATAGACTTCAGGCTATTTTCTGCACCATATAGTAAGCCAAGTCTGCGTAAATATTTATCAGTAGGCAGCTTACTTTCATCGGTAATTTCACTTAACCTACCTGCAGCAATGTAGGTTTGAAACTCCATTTGCCACAGCCTAAATTTTGCATGTAAAAAGCCTTGTACAAAATAGGCATCTGCATCGTTTTCGGCATAAATATGTGGTACTAATCGGTCATCAAAATATACCTCAGTCGTACTTTTAATCCCTTTAATTTTTATGTTATCGTCAAATGAAACATTTGCTGGCTCAGCATTTTGCCAAAAACCAGTTTGTGGTGAGAGAAAATATCCCAGACGAGGTGACTTGGTTTTGCCCAAAGGCAATTGCACATTTAAAGCAGTAACCAAAGCAATTGTGACAACAGCAGACACAGTAAAAGGTATGTAGCGCATAGCAATCAATTAAGGCATTGAAAGTACAAAAAAGCCAATTAGAAAATCAAGAAAAGTATGAAAACAAAAATCCCTAGCAACTTGCGTTACTAGGGACTTTTAAACTATGTAAGTAAGTACTAAAATTATTTAATTTCAACTTCAGCACCTGCTTCTTTCAATTTAGCAGCGATATCATCAGCTTCTGCTTTAGATACACCTTCTTTAACTGCTTTAGGAGCGCCATCAACTAAATCTTTAGCTTCTTTCAAACCTAAGCCAGAAAGATCTTTAACGATTTTAACTACAGTTAACTTGCTTGCACCACCGCTAACTAAGATAACGTCAAATGCAGTTTTTTCTTCTACCGCTTCAGCAGCAGCAGCAGCAGGACCTGCTACAACAGCAGCAGCAGCTGGTTCAATACCGTACTCAGTTTTTAAAATGTTTGCTAACTCTTGTACGTCTTTTACGGTTAAGCTTACTAAACTTTCAGCTAAGGCTTTAATATCTGCCATAATGTTTAATTTTTTCCGGCTTCATGTTCGCTATTAGCGAATCCGACGGAGGTTTAAAAAAATTTAATTTGCCCCAACCCTAAAGGGAGTTCGAAAACTCACAATTGAGGTGGATGTATTTGGAAAAATAATTCCCGATTTAAATGTCCTAGTTATTCCCCTTTAGGGGCTAGGGGTTTATTCAGCTGCTGCCGCTTCTGCTGCAACTTCAGTTGTAGCTTCTGCTTTGCCTTCGTGATGGTGCAATAAGGCAGCCAATACACGTTTAGCAGGGCTTTGTAATAAGCCGATAACTTCACCAATTAATTCATTCTTAGTCTTAATGCTAGTTAATGCTGTTAATTGATTATCGCCTACAAATACATCACCATTAATATAAGCAGCTTTTAAAACTGGCTTTTCACCTTTGCTTTCTTTACGGAAAGAAGAGATAATTAAAGCTGGTTCTTTAGGGTTTTCAGAAAACATTAAAGCTGTTACTTTATGCAAACTGTCGTAAACACCAGCATATTTTTCAGCATCTAATCCTTCTAGAGCTTTTTTAATCAAAGTGTTTTTAGCCACTTTCATTTCCACCTGTTTGTTAAAACAAGTACGGCGTAATTGGCCAACTTGTGCAACAGTTAAGGCTTCTGTATCAGTAACATAAAAGTTACTATATTGACTGAACTTCTCTTTAAGAACCTCAATCACTTCATTTTTTTCTTGTTTAGTCATAACTAATTTTTATTGGAAACCCGGGTCACTTTATGGCTGTTGCCAGCAATAATCACCAGGATTAGTTTGATAATGATTTAATGTCTAATGAAATACCAGGCCCCATTGAACTAGCCATGCTTGCAGCTTTAAGGTAAGTACCTTTAGATGTAGCAGGTTTTAATTTAATGATAGCGCTAATTAGTTCAGAACTATTTTCAGCTAATTTTTCTGGTGTAAAAGAGATACGACCAATTGATGCGTGTACAATACCAGCTTTATCTACTTTAAAGGCAATTTTACCACCTTTAACCTCGTTTACAGCAGCAGCAACGTCATTAGTCACAGTACCAGTTTTAGGGTTTGGCATTAAGTTACGTGGACCTAACACTTTACCTAATTTACCAATCTTAGGCATTACAGATGGTGTAGCGATGATAACATCAACATCAGTCCAGCCACCTTCAATTTTTTGGATAAATTCGTCCAAACCAACAAAATCAGCACCTGCTTCTTTAGCAGCCGCTTCTTTATCTGGTGTACAAAGTACCAATACTTTTTTAGTTTTACCTGTACCATGTGGCAACGAAACCGTACCACGTACTTGTTGGTCAGCTTTTTTAGGATCAACACCTAAACGAAGGTGTAAATCAACAGAGCTATCAAATTTTGTGCAGTTAGTATCTTTTACTAATGCTGTTGCTTCCTTAAGGGTGTAATTTTTATTTTTATCCACCTTTGTATTTGCAACCTTTCTTTTTTTAGTCAACGACATTTTTTGAATGATTTAAAAGGTGAATAATTAATTTTTTTCCCAAGGTGCTTGGCCATCAACAGTTACACCCATGCTGCGAGCAGTACCAGCAACCATTTTCATAGCGCTTTCAAGTGTAAAACAGTTAAGATCAGGCATTTTGTCTTTAGCAATAGCTTCAACTTGCTCCCAAGTTACTTTACCAACTTTTACACGGTTAGGTTCTTTACTACCTTGACCCACGTTAAGTTTAGCAGCTTCTAACAATTGAATTGGAGCTGGAGCAGTTTTAATAACAAAATCGAAAGATTTGTCAGTATAAACTGTAATTAAAACAGGAACAATTTTTCCTTGTTTGTCTTGAGTTCTAGCATTAAACTGCTTACAGAACTCCATAATGTTTACACCCTTAGAACCGAGTGCAGGTCCAACTGGAGGAGCAGGATTGGCTTGGCCGCCTTTCACTTGCAACTTCACGTAGCCAGAGATTTCTTTTGCCATTTTGTTTACGATTTAATTGGTTTTAGCGTTCTAACTTCACGTCAAAACTCCCAAGATCAATCATTCTTTTTTATCGAAAGAACTTTTTGGGAGCGCAAAAGTAAGGGAATCTCACAAAAAGCAGAAAGATTTTTTGGTCACCAGCAGCAGCACTACTATTAGGCAGTTGTTGCGTCGCACACTTTTACGTTATGTTCGCTATTCAGCTTTTACCGTAGCGCAGAAACTTTATTATAAGCAGTTGACTAAGACACTAACAACACCCATTTTCTTATTGAACAAGTCTATTATTTACAAATACGTATCTATTACTTACTATGCATTAGCCGTTACTTACCTGTAAAAGACCATTACTTGAATGTAAATAGCCAATACTTGATTGCACATAACTACTAATTACCATGCATCAACTATTACTGCAGAACCAAATCAATTACTTAGCTGTTCTTGTCTATTATTTGGAAATACATAACTACTAATTTCTATACATCAACAATTACTTGGCTGTACATAACTACTACTTACTATGCATCAGCCATTACTTAACTGTAAAAGGCTACTACTTCTGCGTAAATCCGCGGTATCTGCGAGCAACTGCCTTACCTAATAATCGTCACGCTACCACTAAGCGTGCTTCTGCCATTTTTAGGGTTGATGATGTAATAGTACGTGCCTACTGGTAATGGTACACCATTTAGTTTGCCATCCCATGCATTATTAGGGTCGTAGCCTGTGGTTTTGTACACCAATTGCCCATAGCGGTTGTAGATTTCTATCGTGGCACCAGGGTAACTTTCTAAACTCTTGATTACCCATGTGTCGTGGTTACCATCACCATTCGGTGTAAACGTGTTTGGTATTACTGGGGTTTTTAGTACTACTACTGTTATTTGGTCGCTTACAGCGCAACCACCTATGCCTGTGAGTTGTAGCTTGTAGGTAATACTATCTACACTGGCTATTGGTGTGCACATTGGTATGGCTGCGGTATCACTGCTGAGGTAGGTTGGGCTACCTGCTGGTGAGATGGCTGTCCATAAATAGCTGAGGCTATTGCCATAAACGGTCTGTGGTTTGATGGCGATGGTGCCGCCTTCTAGTACCACTAGGTTTGGCCCTAATTCTAGTATTGGATATGGATGTATGGTGACTGTTTGCTTAGCTGTATCGCTTCTACAGCCTTGTGCATTATCTACCCATAAACGTATTTGGTAAGTACCGCTATCGTTAAACTGTCTGCTTGGGTTTTGTATGCTGCTGGTTTGCCCTTGGGCTAAATCCCAATACCATTTGGTGACTGCGCTAGTTTTGCCATTACTTTTATCGGTAAAGCTGATATTATCTCTTACGCAAACGGCTGTTGGTGTGGCCGTAAACGCTGCTGTAGGTTGTGGGTTTACATCGCTGTAAGCTTGTGTCAGCGAGTCTACGCAACCATCTTTGGTGGTAATGATGAGCTTGACTGGATAGCCTGCTGTTGGTGCTAGTGCGCTGTATTGGTGGCTGGCTGATTTGCTGGTACTACCTGTGGCGTTGTTAGGGTCACCGAAGTTCCAATTGTAGCTGAACAGGTTTTGGCTATTATCGGCTATAGTGCTGGTACTGGTAAATGTGCCGTTACCGTCTGGTAAGCAGATGGTTGGCACGGTGAAGCTCACTTTTGGTAAATAGTTGACTTTGATGGTTTGGGTGTTTACTTGGCTGCTACAACCGCTGTCTGTGGTTACTCTTAGGCTGGCTGTGTAGCTACCTGCTGCTGCATAACTATAAGTATAGGCGGTGCTTGTAGTTTTATTGGCGGTATTGCCATCACCATAAGTCCACTGCCAGGTTTGTATATTGCTGTAGTTGGCTTGCGAGCTATCGGTAAAAGTGATATTATTTTTTTCGCAGGCTGGGCTGCTGATGCCCCATTTGGCTACTGGGCTTGGCCATATGGTAATGGGTTGTGTGGCGCTATCGGCGCAGCCGATGGTGCTGGTATATTTATACTGAATATTGTAAGCGCCTGCTGGTGTGCTACTTGGCGTAACAGTACCTGTGCTATTGGTGGCTGTACCTGTATAAATAAATGTACCTGCTATGCCTGTGGTTTCGGTGGCTTGGGTAATTTGTCTTGGGCTAGCATCTTTACAAATGCCTGGTATTATGGTAAACTGTACCCTTGGGCTTGGGTTTAAAGTAATGTTTCTGGTGATGCTATTGACACAGATATTACCTGAATAAGCGGTAAACTTGATTTGGATGGTTTTGGATGCTAATGGGTTATAGAAATTAGGGTACAAATGTTTGTACAGCTTGCCTAGTTTGTTGTTGCCTGAGGTTGGATTGTCGTCTATCTCTTTTACCAATGGGCTATTGCCATTATCCCACACAATTTCTACTTTGGTGATATTACCAAAATAGATGTATGAAGTGTCTAGTAGTGCTACTGAATCATTGGCACAAAGCTTACTGGCGTTTTGTACGGCAAAGCCTGGTACTGGTATAGAGCCGTTTACGGTAAAGGGTTGTTGTAGGGTTACTGCACAGCCTTTATTGCTGGTGACTGTTTCTGCTACTTGATAGATATCTGTTTTCTTGTATTTAGCAGATGGGTTTTTAACGGTTAAGGCGGTAAATGGTGTTGGTACTGGTGTAATGCCTGTAACATTCAAGTTCCAGTTATAGGTGAAGCTGGCTTGGCTACCATCGGCTATTTTGCTGGTATCTGTAAATTGGGCGGCAGCATCGGATAGGCAGATTTCTGGTACTACAAAACCTACTTGTGGTAATGGATTGATGGTGACTGTTTGGCTAACCGTATCGCTTTTACAGCCTTTGTCGCTTTCTGCCATATGTTTTACGGTGTAAGTGCCATAAGTGGCGTAGCTGTGGGTGAAGGCGTTTTTGTTGGTGGTATCTACTACTCTACTATCGCCTAGTGACCAATACCATCTGGCGATATTACCTGTGGCTATTTTGCTGGTATCTGTGAACGTAACTGGTCTTGTTTCGCAATATGCTGCGGCAGTAGCAGTAAAGCCTACTTGTGGTAAGGGATTGACTACCGCTGTTTTTGTAACGGTATCGCTATTACAACCTTTGTCGGTTATTGTGTATAAGCTTACATTATAACTACCTGATGATGCATAACGGTGCTTACTGTCTTGCAACGTATCGGTGAAGGTGTCGCCGAAGGTCCAATGCCATTTTGCAATTGTTTGACCATTATTATTACTTTGATCGGTTAGGTACAAAGTATCGTATAAGCAGCCATTAAAGTTCATTGAAAAAGCGGTAGTTGGATTCGCAAAAACCTTTAGCAAATAGCTAGTAGATGCTGAATTACTACAGCCATTGGCATCTGTAACATTGGTCACCGTGTAAGTCGTATTTGCCGAAGGCGCAACAACAAAAGTATACGGTGAGGAAAGAATATTATTGACTTGAAAAGAATCAATACCATTATTATAAACAATAGACCAAGGCGCTTTGCCAGTAAGTGCAATATTTAGCGTTTTCGATTTTCCCAAACACAAAGTATCGCCACCGCTAATACTTGCAGTTGGTAAAGGATTAACCACAACTGTAACTGAATCATTTTTATTGATTACTGCACTTGCACAAGCAGTTGCATCTATCACCTTTGTAATAGCATACGTGGTAGTTTTTTGTGGTGAAACAGTTAGCAAATAAGGTGAAGTTGCAATTTGCTTGATGGTATCGTTTTTACTGCCATCATTATAATAAACAGTCCAAGGTGCTTTGCCTGTAAGAGCAATTGGCAGCAACTTTGAACCACCATAACAAATCGTATCATCAGCACCAAAAGTAGCAGTTGCAGCGGGGTAAATAGTGATAGGCAAGCTATCTGTAAAACTACCGCAACCTTGCACATTTGCAGTTACATAATAAGTGCCCGAATTAGTAACCGTTGCATTAGGTAAAATAGGATTATAAACATTACTTGTAAAGCCATTAGGCCCAGACCAACTGTAAGTGGTATTAGCAATAAGATTGGCTTGTAATTGCAGATTGCTACCAAAGCAGATACTATTAACCACCAAGGGTGTTAATGCAGCAATACCATAATTTGAAAAATAACCAAGCCTAGCACCTACATTAGCACTAGCATTTAGAAATCCAAGGTGAAATAGACCCGAAGAGTTAGTGACTAATGTAGCAGTACCAGCAAGAATCAATGTGTTTAGAGATGGTAAATTAGATGTTGAAATTCTTGCGGCCTGCCACACACCATTTGTTCCTGCAACAGGAGAAAATAAACTAGGTGTAATAATACCAGACTGACCATTTAACTGAAAACTACCAACATCGTTGGTTTTGCACAAAATATTGAGGTAAAAAGTTTCAGAAGTAGAACGTACAAAAGATACCGTTGAAGAACCAGTACACCTAATGTTTGGTAAAGATGTGGCAGCAACTTCTTGCCCAATACCAGTAAACTGTAACACATACACAGGATTGCTAGTGGTAACATAAGCAGTTGAATTAGCCAAGATACCCTCGTAAGATTGACCTCTATTGATAGTTGCTACCAAACTACCATCTACAAAAATTTGTGTGTTATCTACCGTAGCCCATACGTAAAAGAAGTCATCGTTAGGGTAAGGCGTATAGTTTAATGCACCTCTTACAATAATAAACTCATTACCAGTATTGGCTTCAGGCACAATTTGATCACCAATTAAATCGTAGTTGGGTGAAAGCCACACTGAATCATCATAAATAGTAACGGCAATAGGTTTAGTGGCTTTTACAGAAGAGCCACCCAAATGACCAGTTGCGGCGCTACTAACAGCGATTACTGCATAAGATTGTCCTTTGTTTAAAGTAATGGTAAATGGTACACCTGCCAGATGACCAATAGAATCTGGCTGTGTAAGTGTAACCGTAATATTAGTATTATCTTCTGTGGCAACAATAGCAAAACCGCTATGAGCCATTGGTGTAAGCGGTGTTCTATTGGCAAATCTTGTTTGTGAAGGAATTAAAAAAGAAGTGCCTAAACCAATTTTACCTTTCAACGGAAAAATTTCTGGATTTTTAGTTTGTCCAACTTCATAGTAAGCAGAAATATTTGCGCTAGCACTTATTTTGATACCAAAATTTCTAACAGTATTACCAGGTGTATTTTCTATTTGATTAATTTGATTAGTAACATCAATTGAAGTTGCTGAATTTGCTGCCAAAAAGGTAGTGTAAGGCGTAAAAGCAGGATTGGCAGGCTGCGAAATAGTAATTGTTGCAGGCTGTGTGTATGTTGCCATTCTAAATACAATAGGCTTGTTTTCGTGACCTGCAGTAATGGCTGGCGCAGCAAACCAAAACGTGGTATCTACTTGTGCATAAGCATTAAAGGAATAAAGTAAAACGAAAAAGGCAAGAAAAAAAGGCTTTAAGTGCTTCATGTACAAGTCAATATCAAATAAGGCTATGAAATTACTCTTAAATTAGTTTCTAGCAGCAAGCAAAATGGATAAACGCGTAATATTTACACATTAATTAGCTTTTAACGAAAAAAAGCGTTGTTTTACTACCATCATTTTTATTTTTAAATCCACCGAAGGTTTTACCCAACTATCACGTCTTATCACCAAAAGGAATTGCTCATTTGAACGAACAAATGCTTATACAAGCCTTGCAACAAGGTGCTCATCAAGCTTTTAGCCAATTGGTAGAAGCTTATCAGCACATGGTGTACAATGTGGCATTAGGTATTATTCAGCAGCAAGAAGAGGCAGAAGACATAGCGCAGGAAGTATTTATTCAAGTGCACCAGTCTATTAAAGATTTTAAAGGTGAAGCCAAATTATCTACATGGTTGTACCGCATCACCATTACAAAATCACTTGATTGGCAACGTAGAAAAACGAGGAAAAAACGTTTTGGCATTATACAAAACTTGTTTGGCGCTAATAACGAGGTAATGCACGAAGCGCCAGAATTTCACCATCCTGGCGTGGCAATGGAAAATAAAGAGCAAGCAGCGGTATTGTTTAAAGCCATTAACCTTTTGCCAGATAATCAAAAAATAGCTTTTACGCTTAACAAAGTTGAAGGCTTAAGCTATCAAGATGTGGCAGATGTAATGAGTGTAACCGTGGCTTCGGTAGAAGCTTATTTACACAGAGCTAAAGAAAATTTACGCAAACAATTAACCAATTATTACACACAACTTTCTAAATAAACAATGATGATAACTAATGATACACAAGAAAAAGTTGAAGCCGTATTAAACAGCCTCAATAACATTTCACCTGCTGAAATGCCCCCATTTTTCTATACCAGATTAGTTGCCAAAATGGAGCGACAGCCTGCACCTACTTGGTGGCAAATGCTATTGCTTACGCTTACTAAACCTGCGTTTGCAGTAGTAACACTATCATTGTTTGTGGTACTTAATATCACAGCTATCACGGCTATGTTAAAAGATAATAAGCAAAGCACTAATAGGGCTGAAAGTAGCACCATACAAGGCTTTGCTCAAGAATACAACTTATCAGTATCTACCGTTTATAACGATAAAAGAGACAACAAATGAATTACTTTAACAAAAATAAATGGTGGCTAATAGCTGTGATGGTGCTATTGGTTGTTAACACAGCCACACTTACCATTTTTTGGCTAGAACAAAAAGGTCACGACCTACTGGGTGCAAAGCCTAAAGGTGCCGAGGCACAAGCATTTTTAATAAAAGAATTAGCGCTAGATAGTGCGCAACAAGTGCAATATTTAGAACTTGTAAAAGCACATAGAGAAAGTACCAATGCTATTAAAAAACAACTAAGAGATGCGAAAGACGCTTTTTTTAATTTGTTAAGCGATAGCACAGCAAGCGAGGCAGCAATTAAACAAGCAGCAGATAGTGCTTCAGCTATAGAATCGCAGATTGACCTATTGACCTTCAAACATTTTCAACAAATACGCAGCATTTGTACGCCTACCCAAAAGACCAAATTTGACGCCGTTATTCAAACAGTAGTAAAAATGATGGGGCCAAGCCAGCAACGCCCTCAAGGGCCACCACCACATGGTATCCATCAAGGGCAAAGACCAGATGGCCCACCACCACCTGATGGTGAAGGACCGCCGCCACCAATGGATGATAATGGCCCGCCACCTAATCATCAAGGCCCACCAAAAGAATAATTTTCAACTAGCGAAGGTTTAAGAAATAAACACCGTCTTACAATTACCAAACAAACTATTCCAACCATTAAAACAAACAGCCATGAAAAAAATATCAGCCTTTACCTTATGTGTTGCCGCCTTAGCAACTTCTAGCTTCTTAGCTTGCAAAAAAGATGAAGGCACCACTACCACCACAACTACTAATGCAACATTACCTACCGTGTTTAGTAAGTTCAACAGTTCAGTAAGCATTTCGGTGAGTGGCAATTATGTGGTACTTACTACCAACGATATACCAGACCACAAAAGCCCTTACTTTGCTACTACCGACAGCCGTTACGAAGCTTACAATGGTACTAATACTGCTTATTCTAAAAACCCTAACAGCATTATATCGCAAAACATTACCTTCAAAATTCCTATTAGCCCAGCCGTAGCAAGTACACATGCTGCTACACCTATGGGGCCAATGGGTATTGCTGTAAACGGTGTAGTTATTTACAACCAATATGCCGCTGGTGGTGTAGCTTTAACTGGCGAAATCAACAGCTTCGACCAATACAATGGTCACCCGCAAATGAGTGGTCAGTACCACTACCATGTAGAGCCTACTTACATTACAGCAGCTAAAGGCAAAAGTGCTTTAATTGGTTTCTTGTTAGATGGGTTTCCTATTTATGGCCCTCTAGAAAATGGCGTAACTTTAACTAGCAGCAGCACTACTTTAGATGTATACCATGGTCATACAAGTGCTACTGCAGATTATCCAAATGGCATTTACCACTATCACATTACAGCAGATGCACCATATATTAATGGCAATGGTTTCTACGGTACAGCAGGTACCGTTACGCAATAATATTTCCCGTTTAATAGCCCAAAACCGCCCCCTTTACTCTTTACTAACGGCCTCTCTTGTAGAGGCCTTTTTTATTTTGGCGTAACCCTTCGGGTCGGGCTGTTCGTTGCAAGTCCTCGCTGCGCTGCGGGCTTTCCTCTGCCATCCCTTACGCATGGTGCAAGTGGTTAAGTAATAGCAAATATGCTGTTATACTTAGGCTAAAATTAATGATGTTGGCAATGATGCCAACATCGGCAGAAAGGATGCGAACAATGGCTCAAAGAGATGAATTAACAATTAGGTGTTGAGCCTACTATTTCCAGTTTTGCAATATTCATGTTCTTAATGCTACCGATGTTTTTTATGCATTTACAATTGTAAATCATAAGCTTTTTAAGGTGCTTTAACTTTAGTATATCATCAATGTCTTCCAATTTTGTTGCCTGCATTAACATTAGTTCTTCAAGCCCGCCAAGTTCACCTAAACCATTTAAAGAAACAACAGAGCCTAAATTGATTCTTAGATATTTAAGATTTTTTAAGCCAGAAATCTGGGTTAAGTCTTTGGCAGTATAGTTACCAAGAAATAAGCGTTTCAATTGTACACATTCAAATAAAGACGATGCTTTAGGTCGCCACTTTAATGCAACACTTTAAATATTAGGAAAAGAAGAAAAATCAATTTCTTTCTTATCTGATGTATAGATTGATAAATCTAAAAGAGTATTAAGAGAATGAATGGCAGAATAATCATACTGTCGTGATTGCGGATAATCATTCACAATCAAATACTTTATATTGCTTGATTCTCTAAGAGGTTCTAAGTCCGTTCGCCAATTACGAATGTAATTAAGGTTAATACCATCAGCCTTACCTTTATTTACATAAGCTACTGCTTGCGGCAAAAGAGCACCATCTGTAAGATGAAGCACCTTATAACTGCTCATTTTAATAATATCAAACATTGGTCGATTTTTAAAGAATGATAACAAAATCACTTGACCTAAAAATAGGCTTTGATATTTATTAAATCAATATTAAAATAACTAAAAAATACACATAGATTGATTAATTAGAACTTTTTGTCCAACGAACCTCATTGATGCTTTTTCCACCCTTGCATTTTGTCCAATGAACCTTGTTGAGCATTTTCCATCTTGGCATTTTATCCAACGAACCTCGTTGAGCTTTTTCCATCTTGGTATTTTGCCCAACGAACCTCGTTGAGCATTTTCTACCTTGGCATTTTGCCCAACGAACCTCGTTGAGCATTTTCTACCTTGGCATTTTGCCCAACGAACCTCGTTGGAGCATTTTCCACCCTTGCATTTTGTCCAACAGACCTCGTTGAGCTTTTATTCCAAAATTTTTTGCCCAAAAGACCCCGTTTAAGCTTTTGTTCCAAAACTTTTTGCCCAACAGACCCTGTTTAAGCTTTTGTTCCGAAACTTTTTGCCAAACAGACCCTTTTTGAGCTTTTATTCAAGAATTTTTTGCCCAACAGACCCTGTTTAAGCTTTTGTTCCGAAACTTTTTTGCCCAACAGACCCTGTTTAAGCTTTGCTCCAAAATTTTTTGCCCAACAGACCCTGTTTGAGTTTTTGTACGCTCTATTTTACTAACCCAAGGCTTTAGCCTTGGGTAGAAATAGGATAAAGTAAGGCTTTAGCCAAAGTTTTTACATAAAAAAGTGACTTTGGCTAAAGCCAATGACAGTTTTCTACTTGTCCCAAGGCTAAAGCCTTGGGTTAATTGATGCCTTTTTTGAACATTGTAGCAACAACTATTTTTAATGCATGTATTTACCCAAAAAAAGCTACCGAATTGTGCAACTAATTATCTAATATATTAAATTAGCGCAAGCAAATTTTAAAAAACAAAACTTCATTGTATGATTAAAGTAATCAACCTTATTAAATTGGTATCTACAGAGTTGTACCAATTTTTCAATTTGATTCTTGGCATTGCAGATGCTGCCAACCCTACGGTTTCTAAAATTAAACCAGAACGTGATTTACTATTTGGCTTTTTGCCGAGGTTACAAGCTGCCATTAACCGTGAAAAAGCATTTGCACTGACCAAAGTAATTCAAGCAGCAGACGACAGAAGAGACGACGCCATTTCTGGTTTTATTATGTGGGTTACTGGGCTTACTAAGCATCCTAAACCTGCCATAAGAGAAGCTGCAAAAATTGTAAAAGCTTATTTAAATACACATGGCACAGCCATTGCCACACAAAACTATCAAACAGAATCTACCATATTAGCTAAAATAGTGGCAGATTATAATAGCAATGCTAGTTTAAAAGCTGCCATTGATAGCCTTGGGGGTAAAGATTGGATAGATGAAATTGAGGCATCGAACACGGCATTTATAACTGCCTACCAACAACGTAGTAGCGAAATGGGTGCAGATACCAATACCGAAAGCTTTAACGAGATACGCCACAGTGCTTTGGCTGCTTATAAAGAATTGACCGAAATGGTTGAAAGCCGCTACAAAACGGCTAAGGCAGATGGCGCAGATACCACAGCACTAAAAAAATGTATTGATGATATGAATGCCACCATTGGGCAGTATCAACAACTAATAGAAGCTACCAAAACTGCTAAGAAGGAAGAAAATAAAAAGTAGAAAGGGCAATAAAAAAGACTGCCTAGAAATGGTTACTTATAATACGTCTCATCTAAATAAAACAAGCCATCTTCTTTTTTCCAATACCAAAACTTCTTTTTGTAAATAATGTACGTGCCTTTTAAACTCTTTGAGGTAAATACATCTGGCACATAAATTATTTTAGGTGGTATGGTTTTGTAGCGCAGCGTTAAGTTGGCTTTTTGGGCGGGTGTAAATGCCCTTGCTATTTTGGTGTAATCTGGGTTCAGATTGTCTTCTACAGGCAATTTTTCTTTAGGGGTTAATATTCTGCCGTTACCATCTATTACTATCATGGCATTTACATTGGCTACTCTAGTGGTAACAGTAGGCGGTATGGTTTTGGCTGTACCATCGTTACTGGTAATGTTACTGTTGTTGGTGGTAGATGGCGCATTCGTTGTAGTGGTAGGTATTGCTTTTTTAGCACAGCTTACCACAAGTGCCACTGCTAGCAAAGTAGGTAGTATCTTTTTCATGCTTGTTGCCTGAACAAAACTGTGCCAAAACTATTGTGGCTAACTTTCTTGTTGCATCAACCACATAAAAAAAGCGAGCCTAGCTCGCTTTTAGTTAGTCAATTTTAAGGTAGCCTTTGGGCGAAAAAGCAACGCTTCTTTCTGCACAAGGGTCATTTATTGCAACTATGGTAAATAGTTTTTCCTTAACAGCTACTTTATACACGCCTTCTTGGTCGCTCTCGCAGGGGCTATTGCCACTTAGTTTTTTTATAAACAAGGTATCGTTTGATAAGCGATACGACATGGTTTCTAATACCAAATTATTATCGGCCATTACCAATTTTAACGTATCTACACCAAAAGCAAATTTTACCTGTAATTCAGTAGGTACATAAGCTACACCAGCCCAAGTAGTATTTGCTAATGCTGAAATTTGTGCAGTTGCTTTATTGGTTGTAAACATACATGCTGCTACAACCAAACACACAGCCATTAATTTTTTCATAGTTGTTATTTTATGGGCTAAAAATATAGAAAAGATTGATAGAGTGAAACTTTTGAGTAGCGTAGCCAACACAACAACTTTATACGCTGCAATAAAAGCTGCATAGCGAACAGAACGTACAAGTGTAGATACTTCGTAAACTCAGTACAGGCTACACCAAAGCATCATAGTAGCACTAGCGCTGACTAGCAAAATATCCTAAATTTTTCTACCCGTATTGATAACATTAATACCTGCAAACTTAGTGGTAGGGCAACCATGCGACACCGCATTGCTTTGTGACGGCTGACCTTTACCATCGCTAAACGAACCGCCCAAACGGTAATCGTTTTTATCGGCAATGGCGGCGCAACTGTTCCAAAACTCTTGTGTGTTGCTTTGGTAAGAGGCATCTTTAAACATGCCCACAATAGCACCATTTTTAATCTCGTAAGCTAGCTGGCTACTAAACTGAAAATTGTAACGCTGTTGGTGAATTGAGTAAGAATTGCGGCCCAACATATAAATACCTTTCTCGGTGTTTTTAATCATATCGGCCACTTTATCGTTGCCCGGCAATAGCGATACATTTGGCATACGCTGAAAGGGTACAGCACTCCAACTTTCGGCATAGCTACAACCCTGCGAAGCCGTTAACCCAAGAATATGTGCTTGGTCACGGATGGTTTGATAATTAACTAGAATGCCATCTTTTATAATATCCCAATTGCCACATTGCACACCATCATCATCGTAGCCAATGGTAGCAAGGCCGTTGCGCTGTGTTTTGTCAGCCACAAAATTTACCAGCTTATTGCCGAAGTTAAATTTCTTGCTACGCCATTTATCTAGCGTTAAAAAACTAGTACCTGCAAAATTGGCTTCGTAGCCCAAAACACGGTCTAGTTCTGTAGGGTGACCAACAGATTCGTGAATGGTTAAAAACAAATGCGATGGGTCTAAAATTAAATCGTACTTACCTGCATCTATCGATTTGGCTTTTAATTTCTCAGCTACTTGATCTGCCGCCTGACGCACATCTTCTAGCATGTCGTAGCGGTTTTTGTAGAGGATTAAATTACCACTTTTTAGCTTCTCGCTATCTTGTGGTATTAAATACTCGTAACCCATGCCCATAGGGGCACACAGCGCATTACGTGTTTCAAATTTGCTAGTGGCTTTGTCTATTTTAGTGATGGTAAAATTGGGCCAAATACGATGTATATCTTGGTCAATATAAGAGCCATCGGTAGAGGCAAAATACTTCTGTTCGTTCACCATAAAAATAGATGAACTCATAAAGTTGCCACCATTTTTTAAGCCCTCATTATTTACGTTTAGTAGTAGGTCTATTTTGTCTTTAATTGGTACTTCAAACGCATTCTTTTCTATGGGTGTTTTCCAGCTCACTTCGCCATAGCCTTTTTGTGGTGCGAGCTGTACAGGGTCAGAGAATTTAGCATTTGCTTTTGCAACGGCAACAGCACGTTCAGCGGCTTTAGCAACCCCTTCTTTGGTAACATCGTTAGTAGCTGCAAAACCCCAACAACCATTGGCTATTACACGCACACCTACACCAAACGATTCAGAATTCGCCACATTTTCTACACGCTTTTCTCTTGTAGCCACTACTTGGTTCAAGTATCTGTTAATGCGAATATCTGCATAAGAAGCACCTTTGCTTTTAGCCGTATTTAAAGCTGCATCAGCCAATTGCTTTTTAATAGCAACATCAATATTTGGGGCTAATAAATCGCTTGCACTTATATCGTTAGCTAGCAAATTGGTATTTGGTAACATCAATGCACCAAAGCCCATAGCCGACAACTGTAGAAAATCTTTACGCTGCATAAGAAGTAGTTTAAAGCCTGTATTAATTAAAGGTGGTAAGGTATTGATTGTTTGTAAAAACCATTAGCCATTTGTCATAATTTTCTTTCTAACCATAAAGCGCCCATAGCAAATAGAAACAGTAAGAAGCAATTTATTTTGGGTAAAGTGGCTGTTTGTTTTGTAGCAGTTACGCTTTCTTTATTTAATGGGTATTTATGCGTAGCTGCATACATTTTAGTAGCTAAAATATTGTCAGTAGCCTGCACAAAAGCCCAATCTTTTGGCGCAAATACATACCAATACTTACTGAAGCCACTAGCGATTTCTATTCGCTGCCAGCCTATTTGCCTTGGCCAATAGCTGGCTGACCATAAATAAGGTAATTGTACTTGTTGCTGTAATGCCAATGCAGTTTGCTGAACCGTTACACCTAAAGGCTGAGTAGCACTTTCTAGTTGTATAGTTGCCTGCTGATATGGATATATGATGCTAGGCTTAACCGTTACATTAATGTCTTCGCTAGTTTGCTTGGCTGCTTTTTGTAACAATAAAGACCATAACTGATAGTAACTAGCTTGCTTATTTTGTAACACCAAACCATAAGTGGTAGTTAAAGTAGTAGCCACTATTTTACCCATACCTAGTATACTTACCGCTGCCACTATTTTAGTGCTATCATCGGTTACTAAGGTTTGTGTGTTAGCATTGGCTTGCAAGTAAGTAGGTTGTGTTACTGTCAGCTGTTCTTTTGTATTGTTAAGTTGCAGTTGTAGTGTTTTTTGCTCGCTATTACTAGTGGTATTGATGGCAAATGCTTGTTGGTAAAATTTGCTTGCATTATTACTACTATCACGCTGCACCACTAAGCCTAACCCCTGCTGCACAATAGCTGTTTTAATAGCAGCAAGTTCATTAGCATTCAAACTACTTAACGCATCATCATCTGCAATAAGCACATCAAAATTGCTCAACGCACTGCCTGTAATATTATCTAGTGCTAGGCTTTTAATATTTAAAAAGCTAGTAGCATACTTAGCTTTAGATACCATGGTTCTTGTAGCTACTGCGTAGTTATTTTCATACAACCAATTCTTTAGAAACTTATGTTCAAAATTGGGTGTAGCTGCTAGTACCAATACACGCAAAGGCTGCACAGGCAATACTTCAAAAGGTAAGGCATTATTTTCTAGTGTATCTTTTTTTGCTACTGCTATTATACTATACACAGCTCTACCACTATGCTTTGGTATGGTTTGTAAATGAAACGTTTGTTCTTGTAAAGGCGCTATTGTTACCGTATCTATACTATTGCCAAAGGCAGCTAGATAAATAGTTACGGGTTGCTTACTTCTATTGTTGTATCTGCCTTGCACTTGCAATGCTTCACCACTATGTATGGTATGTGGCCAATTAATAGCAGTAATGCCATTGGTATTATTTACAGGATGAAACTGTATGGCATTACCCTTTAAAAGCTGTAAATCTGCTTGGTTTAAGCCATTACCAAAAAAATGTACATTGCTTGCTGTAGCTACTTCATTAAGGTCAATTGTATCTACCTGTTTATTGGCTTTTATAAAACTAGCAACACTATCTCTTTCATAGCCATCCGTTAATAATAGGCTTTGTAATTGATGACTACTTGCATTGCTTATTTGATAACGTATATCAATCGCCATACCTGCAAAAGCAATAACAGCAAGGCTTGTAGCAATAATACGCCACCACAACCTTGCTCGCAATGGCCTTGTCACTTCTTTCCATAGCAAGAAAGCTAGTAACACAGCACAAAGCCCAATCACTATATGGTTAAACCAAGGTGTCACTATTGCTTACGTTTATACAATTGATTAAAATATTCTGTTGATAATGCTTTACTAGGCATTGCTTTTTGTTGCTGCGGTGTGGTTATTGGCGCAGCTAATATCTTTTGCATTGCTTTTTGTACAATGCTTATATCTGCTTTGCTTGCATTAGCATTGGCTTGCTGCTGTTGTAACAACAATTGCTTTAAAGCGGTTAAAGCTGGTAAATAAGTAGCAGGTTCTACGCTTGCTTTGCTGCTAATAATAGGTAATGCTTGTGCTAATGCACTCGCATTTGCTACGCGTTCATTGGCTTTCATGGTTTCTAATACCGACAATGCAGCTTGCAATATGGCATTATTGTTAGCAGTTATTACTACTTGTTGCTGTGTATTTGCTGGCAGTATTTTACTCAAGTCTGCTGTTAAGCGTTTCTCAGGTTTTAATGGTGTAGTTTTTAAACTTGTTTTGGCAACATACACTCTTGATGATTGCTGTAAATCTTTCAATAAACGCAGGGCTTTGTAAGCAAATGGTAAGGCGTCTTGTGGCTTAAATGTACGTAGTTGCAATTCAGCGCTCCACATTTCGTTTAACACTGCTTTTAAGCGCTTCTTAGTATCTGCATCTAAAAAGGTAGCATCTTCTGCATTGTCATGTTTATCGGTTACTGCATCCATCATCGCTGCACCGTCACCAAAATCCATTGCATCTAGCCCTTCTACATCTTCTATGCCTTGGTTCGATTCATTTTCTTCACCCAAATATTTACCATAACGCAGGCGTAATAGTTTTTGATCTATCCCTAAATTGTTACTTCGATTTTTAAAACTTTCCAAACTAATAGTGTCTTTATCTCTTAGCAATTGTTCTGCGTCTATAATAATTTGTCGTTCACTTCTAAAAAACTCTGGCTTAAAGTTTACATTGTTTGCCACACCTTCTAGGCTCATCAACTGTGTAGTATCTGGTAGCGTTATTATAAATATATCAGAGCGGCTTTCCTGTTGGTTGTTGTCAATGGCTTTTACATAAAAATACAATTCATCACCCGGCTGCATGGCTAGCTTTTTCAAGTCTATTACTTGCCCAATATTGTATTGCAATTGCCCTGTTTTAAAGCTAGTAGCGAGTGCTATTTTCTGTTCTTTAAACTTTACACCTTCACCACTACCGCTTGCTATGGTTGCATTTACAAACGCATCTGCAATGCCGTAATCATCCGTAATAGTAAGGTTTAGCGGCACTTTTGTTGGCTGCCCAAAATCTATAATGGTATTAGGTTTGGGTGAAGCTACCGCAATTACTGGCAAAGCATCCTTGATGATTTCAATTTGATACAAGTCTGATAATTTACCATCAATATTCAGTTGGTAAAAGCCTGACTGCGTAATGGTTTTAGCCATTTGCCATGCTGTATGCGATGCATCGCTTGGCTGCATTAGTACCTTTAAAGAGTCATTAAAAGTGATGGTAATACTCGCTACTTTAATATTGGTAGTTATTTGCCATAACGCCCTACTACCTACAGGCACTTGCATATTAAAACTCGCCTGTTTTCTACTAGGTAAGTTGGTATAGCTTGGTGGTTGTATGTTGACTGTAAATTGATCTATCGCTGGCAGTACTACTTCTTTTTTAGTTGATGACTGTACACTTATGCCATTTTTACTGCTTGCTGATTGCTTTGCTATTTTACTCAAGCAAAATGTTACTATCAGCGCAGTTAAAGCCATACCAATAGCACGATACAACGCTTTACTGTAAGGACTTTTAATGTCTAAGGCTTCAATTTGCTTGCTTATTTTCTGTACTTGTAATTGCTCTAAAATATTGAGTGTATCACTGTCTTTTAATAGCAACGCACTACTATCTTCTAGCGTTGTGAAATGCTGGTTTAAATAGTTGGTTACAGTAGTGTTACTTACTTGCCAGCGTTGTTTTACTAATACTATTGTAGCAATAATTACCGTTAAAAAAGCTGCCATCAACCACACATTACAGGGCAGCAACAAGCTTGCAATACTTGCTACAACACAGGCTATAGCTATCGCATACAATAGCTTAGTTAAGCCAGATTGCTGATGCCATTGTTGGCGCCACATTGC
Source organism: Parasediminibacterium sp. HNIBRBA5674 (assembly GCF_056745525.1). Lineage (NCBI taxonomy): Bacteria > Pseudomonadati > Bacteroidota > Chitinophagia > Chitinophagales > Chitinophagaceae > Parasediminibacterium > Parasediminibacterium sp. HNIBRBA5674. The sequence goes on from NZ_JBQWIE010000010.1 coordinate 79,137, forward strand.
TATCTTATGTTTGGCACTATCTGGCATCAGGCTTTACTGTTTTTAGTAGTGAACGATAACCATCTTTCTACTAGCAACAAGACAAATGCTAGTAACCAAATCCATTGACTAATATCTTTAATAGTGGTAGGTATTTTTTGTAAAGCCACATCATTTTCTATGGATGGCTTCAATGTATTCGCATCTATTTCTCGCTTATCTTGACTATCCATCACAGGCTCTTTATACAACAATTCTGCTAGCAAACTAGGAAATTGCTGATGCCACACAAGGTCATTCCAGCTTGGGTTAAAATGTGTGTATAGCTTGTAATTATTGGGCTGCTGTTCATTAACAGTTAGTAAATAATTACCCCTACCATCTTGCCAAATAGGTACATCAGAATGGTTACTAATGGCTTTTATAATACTAATATCAGTATGGCTTAGCCATGTATTTTGTACTGTTGGTTTACCTGCTTGATACGCAACGATATTTTCCACTTTACTAGCCGTGTTTACAGGGCTATCGCTCAGCCAAAACAACCAATCCATTTGCTTAGGTAAGTCTGCAACATTGTTGGTTACCACTATTTGCAACTTACGTTTGGTAAAGTTTTTTATAGCTGTCAGCGCTGCTTTTACATAGTCAGCATCTGCTGTATATTCTTTTGCATAAATAGTCATTACTTGTGTAGCGGTATCTATGGTAATGGTGTTAGATGGTTTTACTGTAAGGCTTAACAGTTTCCCTTGCACTTGTAAACTTTCTTGCACACCATTTTTAAAAGCTATTGTTGTATTGCCAATAGTAGTGCCTGTTAGCTTACTGTTACCTGTGTTTACCATCACACTATCATTGTAAGTAGCGTAAGCATTTATAAGCCACGTATGAGCTGTGTCTTTGCTGCTATAGCTTACCCATTTAAAGCGTTTATTGATAGCAGTAGCTGTACCTATAAAATGCTGTACTTGTCTATCGGTAAATACATAGCCACTAGCATTGGTAGCCATCAATTGCTGATACAACAGCCAATAAGCTTGTGCTTGTATGTTATCATTCGCTAGTTGATTACTATCTGCTAAAGCAAATTTTGGAAAGCCTTTTTGCAATAAATGCAGCTCATAATTATTTTCTAAAAGCGAATCTATTACTGACTTACAAGCATGGTAAGTAACTAGTGGCTTATTGGCATCTACCACAAGCCACCCCTTTTGTGTATTGGCTTTGGGGGTGCTTTGCCATTGTGGTTTTGCCAATAATAACGCTAATAGAATGATGAGTAAACAACGTATCAATAGTAACAACCAATCTGTAATTTTTAAGCTAGTAGATTGTTGCTTGCTACTTTGTTGCAAGAAGGCTAGTGAGCCTACTTTTAAGATTTTGCCACGCTTCACATGCCATAAATGTATCACTATTGGAACAATAATTCCAGCAGATGCCAATAGCCATATGGGTTGTAATAGTGTTAGCAAAATAGCGTTATATCAGTTTACTTCTTTGGTTTAAAAAATCTTTCAAAGCCTTATCTATCGGCAGTTTGGTATTTATTAAAGTATAGGCAATGCCTTTATTTAATAGTTGTTGCTTAATGTTGCTTAAATGCTGCTGTAACTTTTCAGTGTAATCTTTTTTTGATGTACTACTACCAATATTTATTTGCTGCCCTGTTTCTAAATCTTCCAGATAGGCATAGCCTTCATAGTTTAGCGTTAGCTCATTATCGCCCATTACATGTAGTACTAGTATCTCGTTTTTATAAGTAGCTAGACTGTTTAGCAATTGCATCATTTCACCTGCTTCTTCATAAAAATCAGTAATCACTACCAATAATTCTCTTGTTTTATTGGCTGCTATCAGTTGCTTGTAATCTATAGGGTCGGTAAATTTTCCTTGCGGCTCTATGGTTTCTAGTTGGTAGTAAAAGCGCTTTGAATGCTGTGTATCTTTTTTACTTGGCAGGGCAAATACCCCATCTTCTTTAAACACATACAAGCCTATCGCATCGCCTTGTGTGCTAGCTAAATAGCCCAAGCAAGCAGCCATATACTTGGCATAGTCTATTTTTCTAAAACCACTATCTGTATGGTTCATAGAGTTGGTAGCATCTATTAAAAACCGTACAGAAATACTCGTATCTACTTCAGATTCTCTGATATAATAGCGGTCACTTCTTGCATACATTTTCCAGTCTAGCCAGCGCAAGTCATCACCGGGTTCGTATATTCTATACTGACTAAATTCTAGCCCCTGCCCTTTTACATTACTCTTATTAATGCCCATCATAAAACTGTCAATAGTAGCCTTAGCCGCTAATTGCAGATTTTTGATAGATACAATAATTTGAGGATTCAGTAATTGAGACATGGAGTAATGTGATGATTTGACAATTCGATAATCAGATAATTCGATAAAAACGAGATGTGATAATAATCGTCAATTGCATTATCCAATTATCACATCATCAAATTATCAAATTCCCCTAGCCACTTCCTTCAGCAATACTTTGGTTACATTGTCTGTCACAATATTTTCAGCCTCTGCTTTAAAGTTCATGAGTAAGCGGTGCCTTAGTACTGGCTTCGCCATGGTCTGTATGTCTTCTACCGTTACTGCATAGCGACCTTTAAACAAGGCCCTTGCTTTGGCGGTTAATATTAATGCCTGCCCTGCCCTTGGGCCAGCACCCCAACGCACCCATTCTTTTACATAATCTATGGTTGTGGTATCAGGTCTTGTTGCCCGTATTAGATTGCTTACATAACCTATCAGTTCGTCGCTAATACTTACTTCACGTACCAAAGCTTGTAATTGCCTAATGGCTTCACCACCAATAACTGGGTTAATGGTAGTTTTTTTGCTACTAGTCGTACTAGTTAATATGGCTGTTTCTTCGGCCGCACTTGGGTAGCCTATGCGTATGTATAGTAAAAAACGGTCTAGCTGTGCCTCTGGCAAAGGGTAAGTACCAGATTGCTCAATTGGGTTTTGCGTAGCCAATATAAAGAACGGTCTATCTAGTGGATAGGTTTGCCCACCATAAGTTACCTCAAATTCCTGCATCGCTTCTAGTAAGGCAGATTGTGTTTTGGGTGGCGTTCTGTTTATTTCATCTGCTAATACAATATTGGCAAATAATGGCCCTTTGTTAAACTTAAAAAAGCGTTTACCAGTTACATGGTCTTCTTCCAGTATCTCAGTACCTACAATATCTGTAGGCATCAAGTCGGGTGTAAATTGTATGCGTTTAAAGCTCAAATCCATTGCCTGACTTAGCGTTCTTACCATCAAGGTTTTTGCAAGGCCAGGTACACCTTCTACCAAGCAATGCCCGCCAGCCATCATGGCTATAATAATTTCTTCTAGCACTTCATCTTGCCCTACAATAATCTTTTGAATTTCTTGCTTTAATAAGGGTAGCTTTTGTAGCAATGCGGTAATATCTTTTTCTTGTTGCGCTAAACTCATGCGTTTGGTATGGGTTATTCTCAGTAAAAAATGGTAAAACAAACACTCTGTGTTGCTTTGTTACTTGCTTAGGTTGGTAAAATAGTAAGAAACCGATAAAATTGTACATAAAATCCACTATCGGTAAGGATAATTGATAAGTGTGGGTTATTTTGACCGCAGTTTCATACCAATGGTGTTATTGCCATGGTAGCTATGTGGCACTTTCAACAATATGAGCAAGCAAAAATTCACATTCGTACGTTTAAAATATCGGTCAGGCGATTGGGATACCGATCAGCGCATGCCTGTTAATATTTTAAACTCTTTAATTGAATACACCACCATACCTGTAAACCAACAAGAAAAAGTAGTAGAACTCAGTAGTAACGAATTATTCAACTACCCATTCTGCTACATGAGTGGGCATAAACTGGTACAGTTTGATGCTGTAGAAGCAGAGCATTTTAAACGCTATGTATTAAATGGTGGTTTTGTATTTGTAGATGATTGCAACCACGATATTGATGGCCTCTTCGCTAAATCTTTTGAACAACAAATGGCTGTTTTATTTGGTGCAGATGGCTTAAAGAAAATACCCAAAACACATGCCGTGTACAGTTCCTTTTTTAAGTTTGAAAAAGGCCCACCCAATACTGCTTTTGAGCTAAATGGTTGGGGTGATGATTTAATACACGACTACCTTAAAGCCATAGAAGTAAAAGGTCGCATTGGTGTACTATACAGCAATAAAGATTATGGCTGCGAGTGGGATTATGATTTTAAAAACAAGCGCTTTTTATCTGAAGACAATACCAAGTTTGGTGTTAATATCATTGTGTATGCGATGAATAGTTAGGTTTTGTGATGTAATAAGGCTATATAATCTATTTTTACTCGTTTCTTTTGTAGCGAATGCATCAAACAAGTCTATTTTACTCGTTTCTTTTGTAGCGAATGCATCAAACAAGTTTATTTTACTCGTTTCTTTTGTAGCCAATGTATTGAAGAGGTCAATTTTGGCACGGTATTTTGTTATGTGCAGTAGAATTAAAACTATAGAACATGAAAAAGACAATCATCGCAGCTGCTATGCTGTTTGTAACAATTGTGAATGTAAAGGCACAAGACACAAAAACTGCCGAAAAAACCAATGGCTTGCATTTTGGGTTAAGAGCTGGTTTAAACTTGGCTAATATTATTAAAACTGATGACAATAACTATTCTACGCAACTAAAGCCAGGCTTTAATGCTGGTGCTTTTTTGGAATTGCCTATTGTAAATGGATTTAGCATTCAACCAGAGCTTCAGTTTTCTCAAAAAGGATATAAAACAACAGGTAGCACAGTGGTTAATGGTAACTATGAGTATAATGTAACAACCAATTTTATTGAAGTACCTATTCTTGCGAAATTTTCGCCTAGTAAAAACTTTGGTATTGTTGTAGGTCCGCAGTATTCATTTTTAATATCTACAAAAACAAACTTTACAAGTGCTAATACCAGCTATCAAAAACTAGTTGAAGAAGACAATAACAACCTAAAAAAGAACATTTTTGGTGGTGTAGTAGGTATTGAAGCTGGTGCAAGTGATGTTTTTTTCTCTGCCCGTTACAATATTGATTTTCAACAAAACAATGGTGATGGCAGCAGTACCGTACCAAAATACAAAAATCAAGTTTTTGCTTTTAGCGTAGGGGTACGTTTCTAACTATTACTTACAAAAAAAAAGGATGCCCAATTGGGCATCCTTTTTTTATGTATCTACTGTATCAAACCTTCTGATTAATGAATAAAAGCCCTACCCGCCACAAGTGGAAACGCCAAAAAGATTTATTGTTTGGGTTTGAGATCTGTAATGGTTAACTAGCTACTCTTAAACTTGTTCCCATAGCTATTCGGAACTTTGTTTTCACTCCAGCGGAGTGACATATTTGGAGCAAAATGGTCATCAAACAATACATTCAACCCCAATTAGGGGTTGAATTAAATTCGCATGAATGCTGCTACAAACATTTAATTCCTAAAGGATTATTAAAGTTCCGAACATCTGTGGACTTTTTCCGAAGGGCAAGTTGAAGTACAGATAAAAGGCATTTCAGATGCCACAATACATAATAGTATAATCACTAACTACTCAACCTGCCGCACTATGCGTAAGGGATGATAGTGAATAGTCTCATGGTATTGAACTAAGAATATCGCTCCAATCTTATCCATATTAAATAATATATTTTTTCTACCCTTGATTTTTTTAGCAACATAACCAACACCTGCTGCTACTAGTAAGCTTAGGCAGCCATCTATGGGTACAGTTTCGCCTGAATCGTTACCTGGGTCAGAAATTTGTGCATGTAAACTTGGTAGCATGGCTATCATTATAAAAATAATACAGCTCAATGCTTTAAGAAATTGTGGTTGCCGAATGGTAGCTACGATATTTTTTATTATCAGTTTCATGTTGTTAATATTTTGAAGCGAATAAGTTTGTGGTTAACATAAAATGAATTAGAAACATCTAGTCACAATATCTATTATTCGAATATAATTTAGTTCTTGTCAATACAAACACTGGTAGTAAATAAAATATTGATACTCATACTCTGGTGCTTTTTTATTTGCCCCAAAAGCCTTCTTTTTGCTAAATAAGTGTTAACAAGACAATTAAAATAAAGGTCTTTTAATTGCTGGCCATCATCAAACTTTTACAATAGAATCCTTTACTCATAGGCATTACAGCCAGTAAACTGCATTTGGAAATCATAAAAAGCGAACAAAATGGGTTTCTACCACTGTTTTAACCCGTGTACTTTTACATTGTGTTAGTGAAATAAGTAACTAATCACCACAAAAAATATTTTCATCTCTTTTTCATATGGCAAGCAATCGTTAGAGGTCGTTCCGTTTCCACGGAAAGACCCTTTTTATTTTTAGCCCTTTTTGCGCAAATTCAAGCCCAATAAGCCTTATTTAAAATTTCATTTTTGTTCAGAAATTGTTTTCAACAGCAGGTTAATAACAAACTACAATCTTCAAAAAAATAGCTGCTAGATTGCAGTTGAATTTGGTTGCACGCATGACTACCATCGTACGTGAATTAAAAGGGAATTAAGTGAAAATCTTAAACTATCCCCGTAGCTGTAAAAATCCTATAAAAAATTGTTTACTACTTACGCCACTGTTTTAGCAATAAAATGGGAAGGCTCAAACAACGGATGAAGTCAGAAGACCTGCCAAATTCACAACCAACAACAACGAATCAACACTTTCGGGTGAAGAGTGATGTTCTGATAATCTCTTGCAGAAAAGCAATATCTGCAGGACAATTTCAGCGCAAAACTGTACAACATTTGAAAATTTTAAATATCTGAATGTACCATGACAATGCAAGCAACTGAGGAAGTACTTTTAAAAGAGAACAAGGATCGTTTTGTTATTTTACCAATTAACTACCCTAGCATTTGGGAGCATTATAAGCGTCACGAAGCTAGCTTTTGGACGGCTGAGGAAATAGACCTTGGTAGCGACATGAAAGATTGGGAAAGTTTAAATGATGGTGAACGTCATTTTATTAGTCATGTATTGGCGTTTTTTGCTGCAAGTGATGGTATAGTGAATGAGAACTTGGCAGTAAACTTTATGAGTGAAGTGCAATTGCCGGAAGCAAGATGCTTTTACGGTTTTCAAATAATGATGGAAAATATTCACAGTGAAACTTATGCTTTGCTGATAGATACTTACATTAAAAACGCTGAAGAAAAATACAAATTATTTCATGCGATTGATACCATAGCTGCTGTGAAAAAGAAAGCAGAATGGGCTTTGCGCTGGATAGACAATGGCAGTTTTGCTGAACGTTTGGTGGCTTTTGCAGCTGTAGAAGGTATTTTCTTTAGTGGTAGTTTTTGCTCAATCTTCTGGTTGAAGAAGAGAGGTTTAATGCCAGGCTTAACATTTAGTAATGAATTGATAAGCCGTGATGAAGGCTTGCATTGCGAATTCGCTTGTTTATTGTACAAAATGTTGCAAAATAAATTATCTACAGAGCAAGTAACTAAGATTATTACCGATGCTGTAGCCATTGAAAAAGAATTTATTACCGAAGCATTGCCTGTAGGTTTAATAGGTATGAACGCTGCGCTTATGCAACAATACATTGAGTTTGTGGCAGACAGATGGTTGAGCGAATTAGGTTACCCAACGATTTATAACACCACAAATCCGTTTGACTTTATGGAAATGATTTCGCTGCAAGGCAAAACCAATTTCTTTGAAAAGCGTGTGGGTGATTATCAAAAAGCTGGTGTAATGGGTACAAAAGATACCCAAGCATTTTCGCTTGATGAGGATTTCTAGGTCTATTGCTGCAAAGCGAACAGAACGTAGAAGTGAGTGACACAACAAAAGCCCAATAGTAGTATTACTGCTGGCAAACAAAAGAAGAAAACAAGTACATCATAAATATATAGCGCATCATGTTTGTAATAAAAAGAAACGGCAAAAAAGAGTCTGTAAAGTTTGATAAGGTTACAGCTAGACTTGAAAAATTATCTTATGGCCTAAGCCCAATGGTGAACGTAATAGACGTGGCGAAGAAAACCATTGAAGGTATTTACGAAGGCGTAGCTACTACCGAGTTAGATAATCTAGCGGCTGAAACAGCAGCATCGCTTACTATTACACACCCTGATTATGCGATTCTTGCATCGAGAGTGGCTGTAAGTAACCTACATAAAAATACCGTGAAGAGCTTCTCTGACACGATGAGAAAGCTTTACAACTATGTAGATGCTACCACTGGAAAGCATTTGCCGTTGATTGCTGATGATGTGATGCAAATAATTGAAGAGCACGCTGATTTGCTAGATAGTACTGTTATTTACGACCGTGACTTTGCGTTTGATTATTTTGGTTTTAAAACCTTAGAAAAATCGTACTTGCTTAAAATAAATGGTAAAATAGTAGAACGTCCTCAGCACATGTACATGCGTGTGGCTGTAGGTATTCACAAAAACGATATTGATAGCGTGATTAAAACCTATCACCTAATGAGTGAGCGTTGGTTTACACATGCTACACCTACCCTATTTAATGCGGGTACACCAAAACCACAAATGAGTTCTTGCTTTTTATTGACCATGAAAGAAGACAGCATTGATGGTATTTACGACACTTTAAAACAAACAGCTAAAATCTCGCAAAGTGCTGGCGGTATTGGTTTAGCTATCCATAACATTAGAGCAACAGGTAGTTATATTGGTGGTACTAATGGTACTAGCAATGGTATTATACCAATGTTGCGTGTATTTAATGATACAGCACGTTATGTAGACCAAGGTGGTGGTAAACGTAAAGGTGCATTTGCAATTTATTTAGAGCCTTGGCACGCAGATGTGTTTGAGTTTTTAGATTTACGTAAAAATCATGGTAAAGAAGAAATGCGTGCAAGAGATTTATTTTTTGCATTGTGGATGAGTGATTTGTTTATGACACGTGTAGAAGAAAATGGTGAATGGAGTTTGTTTTGCCCAAATGAAGCACCTGGCTTAAGCGAATGCTGGGGTGATGAATTTGAGAAATTATACACTAGCTACGAAGCTGCTGGTAAAGCAAGAAAAACCATTAAAGCACAAGAACTTTGGTTTAAAATATTAGAATCGCAAATAGAAACTGGTACGCCATATTTATTGTATAAAGATGCTGCTAATAGTAAAAGCAATCAGCAAAACTTAGGTACTATTAAAAGTAGTAACCTATGTACTGAGATAATGGAATACACAAGCCCTGATGAAGTGGCTGTATGTAACTTAGCTTCGCTTGCGTTACCACGTTTTGTAATTGATGGCAAATTTGACCACCAAAAATTATACGATGTTACTTACCAAGTAACCAAAAACTTAAACGCTGTTATTGATAATAACTACTATCCTGTAGAAGAAGCAAGAACATCTAATACAAGACACCGTCCTGTAGGCTTAGGTGTACAAGGCTTGGCAGATGCGTTTATTATGTTGCGCTTACCATTTGAAAGTGAGCTAGCAAAAATGTTGAACAAAAACATTTTTGAAACCATCTATTTTGCTGCAATGACTGCTAGTAAAGACCTTGCGAAAGAACATGGTGCTTATGAAACTTACCAAGGTTCACCAGTATCAAAAGGTATTTTCCAATATGATATGTGGGGCGTTACACCAACTGACCGTTGGGATTGGGCAAGCTTAAAAGAAGAAGTGAAAAAATATGGTGTGCGTAACTCGCTATTAGTAGCACCAATGCCTACAGCTTCTACCTCACAAATATTTGGTAACAACGAATGTTTTGAACCATACACCAGCAATATCTATACACGTCGTGTATTAAGTGGTGAGTTTATTATTGTAAACAAACATCTATTGAAAGACTTAGTAAGCCTAGGTTTGTGGACCAATAATATGAAAAACAAGATTATTGCGGCTAACGGTTCTATTCAAAACATTGATGAAATACCAACAGATATTAAAGAGCTGTACAAAACTGTATGGGAAATAAAGCAACGTAATTTGATAGATATGGCAGCAGATAGAGGTGCTTATATCTGTCAATCACAATCGTTAAATTTATTTGTAGATAGCCCTACAACTTCTAAGTTAACGTCTATGCATTTTTACGGCTGGAAGAAAGGTTTAAAAACAGGTATGTATTACCTACGTAGCCAAGCTGCTACACAAGCTGTACAGTTTACCGTAGAAAAACAAGGCAGCCAAGAAGTATCGCCAGTAATACCAAATATGCAAGTTGCTAATGCAAGTACTGCAACAGTATCAGATATAGAAGCTACACAAGTAGATGGCCCAAGTTGCACGATGCAAGATGGTTGCATTAGTTGTGGTTCTTAATTTGCAAAATCACTTTATAATACCAATAAAAAGGTTCGTTCAAAATATTTTGAACGAACCTTTTGCTTTTTACATGTAATAGCGTTGCAGACTTTATTTACACAAAATAAATCAACTACAAAAAGTAAGCAGAATTGAATTGTTATTTTGTAATATCATTTATCACCAACCTTAGTATTCACGTGAGATTTTATTTACTTCCTATCCTATTTTTTGGCTTTTTATCTACCGCTTTTTGTCAACAGTCTTTGCCTACTGCTACCTATCAAATTTCTGGTAAAATAGTAGATGCAACGGACAAACACCCACTTGAATACGTAACCATCTCTTTATTAAACAGCGATAAAAAAGTAATTAATGGTACGATTACCAATAAAAAAGGCGAATTTATACTGATAAAACTGCAAAACGGTAATTACAACCTGCTGGTGCAATCGCTAGGCTATACTGATATTACTAAGGCAATTGTCATTCAAAATAGCACACTAGCGTTAGAGCCAATATTACTACGCAACAAAACCACCGATTTAAACGCTGTAACCGTTACTAGCAAGCGATTAGCCATAGAAAATAAGCTGGATAAAATGGTGTTTAATGTAGAGAAAGATATTAGTTCGCAAGGCGGTGTTGCAACCGAAGCTTTAAAGAAAATTCCTGGTGTAACAGTTGATATTGATGGCAACGTAGAGTTATTAGGCAACCCAAGTGTTAAGTTTTTGATTGATAGTAGACCTTCTGCTATTTTTGGTAATAGTGTGACAGATGCCTTACAAAGCATTCCTAATAGCCAAATACAAAGTATTGAAGTGATTACAAGCCCTTCAGCTAAATACGATGCAACTGGTACTGGTGGCATTATCAATATTATTTTAAAGAAAAGTAAGATAGAAGGCTTTAATGGTAACCTAAGTATTGCCGCAGGTACAAGGCTAGAAAATGCCAGTTTAAATAGTAGTTATAAAAAAGGCAATATAGGTATCAATGCCTATTTTAGTGGCAATGCACAACTAACTTCAAGCACACCAAACGGCTTGGATAGAATGACTGCTACCAATACACAACGCTTAGTACAACAAAGCACTACAGATGTTAATCGAAATGGCTATAAAGGCGGTATGAGTATGGATTGGGCTATTAGTAAAACTGAAACTATTAATGCTGCTTTTGGCTTCGATCATTTTGGATTTAAAAATCATGGGGCTACCAATCAACACAGCATTCTTTATAATACTTCTGGTAGCGAATTATCAAATATTGTAACCAATAGAAATGCCGATAATGCATTAAATGTTACCGATTTTGAGAACAGTATTGCTTACAGAAAAAAGTTTAAAAGAGAAGGGCAAGAACTAGAGATAGCTTACAATGGCACATTTGGCAAAAACACAACATCTTATAATCAGCAGCAATTTTATACTGGTAATACCAGCGCTTTTGCTGGCTCAAATAGTAGCAATCCTGGTAAAGAAAATGAAGTGAATATTGAAGTGAATTATAGCTATCCAATAGCAAAAGAAACCACACTAGAAACAGGCTTTAAAACAACCTTTCAGTCTATCATTAGCAATGCAGATGTGTTTACTTTAAACGCCTCTACAAGTAATTTTTCTAAAGATAATTTACAATCTTACACCTCAGATTATCGTAGAACTATTTATGCTGGTTACGCTTCTGCTAACTTCACTTTGTTTGATGCGTTGGAAGTAAAAGCCGGTGCTAGATATGAGTACACCGTTAGCAAAGCAGATTATTCTACAGCGCATAATGTAGCTATACCAAATTACTCAAACCTAGCACTATCGCTTATTATAGGCTACAAGTTAGCTAATCAACAAAGCATTAAACTGGCTTACTCTTATAGAATTGAGCGGCCAGATTTTCGTGACTTGAATCCCTTTATGAACCTTACCGATCCACACAATATCACCACAGGCAACCCTAATTTACAACCAGAAGTTGGTAACAAAATTGAGTTTGGTTACAATAAAAATTACGAGAGCGGTGCCAACATTAATATCATAGCTTATTACCAACGCAATAGCCCAGATATTAAGCCATATATCACTTATTACAGCAGCTATAAAATTGGCGATTCTACTTACAACGATGTAACCGTAACTACCAGAGAAACCATTAGTGCAGAAGTACGTGCTGGTGTAAATATGTCTGGCTCGCTGCCTATTACCCAAAAGCTCACATTGCGACCAAATATTCAATTGTTCAATAGGCATTTAAACAACCCTAATGTAGTACCAGCTATTACCAATGCATTTGGCTTTAGAGTTAACCTCAACATCAGTTATCAGTATTCTAAAACCCTTGCTGCCGAAGTGTTTGGCAATTATAACCTTGGTATGCGCTGGCAAGGCAAGCAGACCGATGTTTATGCTTACACCTTTGCCATTCGCAAACAGTTTAGCAATAACAAAGCAAGCTTAGGCTTAATTGCTGTCAATCCTTTTAACAAATATATTAACCAAAAAAGCCAGCAACTTACACAAGACTTTACCTCAAATATTTATCGCAATGTGCCCTACCGTTCTTTCGGCATCACGTTTACCTACAAGTTTGGCAAGCTAAAAATTACCAAAGCCAAAGAGCCTGAAAACTTTAATTATGTACCACCTACCGAGAATTAAAACAAACAAGAATTGTACAAATAAAACTATTAAATAAATAGCTTAAAAGCCTTGCTACAACTACATATTAGCCACTTGCACTACTATTCATACAACTTTGTACTGCTTATTTATACCAAAAAGTAACCTTCACCTTAAAAGTTAACAATTAATTTAAAACAATTGACTAATCTTATGGCAAATACCCTAAACCTCTGCCATGTCACCCCTTACCCCTACTGTAACTATTACCCAACAGGTTTTTGATTTTATGATGATTGAAGTCAGTCATCCAGACATTACAAGCACATATAGCTATGCCATTATTGACCATAATAACCAAGCCATTCGCAAAGGGAATTTTAGAGGGCAAATGGTACAGCTGCGCCTAAGCCATATACCAGAAGGTAAATATCAGTTTAGCCTACATCATAACGATGCCTTGGTAAATACCATTGCTTTCGAGAAAAAATCAGCAGCCTTCGATAAGGCACAGTTGTTTGGTAAATAATGCAGCTTCTAAAATAGCGTTCGTTATTTGTTGACAGAGAGTAGCAACCGCTTAGCGATATACCAACTAGGGTAGAAAAATTTGGTAACCAGCATATGTACAAGCACAAAGCTGTAGTTGCGTCCTTTATATTGCCTTGGGTTTTATTATACAACAGGCTACTAATTATTATAGATTTCTTTTTTTGGTACTTTTTTTATCAATTTAGTTTTTTGTGTTGATAAGACCTAACCCATCAGAAGTGCACACTGAAGCGCTTGGTACTTTACGCAGCTTTTTCCTTAGCGTAGAGATTTCACACAACGAAACAAAGAAGGCAAAGGGCACAAAGATAAATTTATCAAACTGTGACATCTTGACTTAAATTGACCATAAAAGTGCTTCAAATGGGTATTTTTTATGCACAATTGTCCAAAAGAATAAAATATTTTATTCCCAGACAATCTTTTTTCACCGCTGGAATAACATTTCTTGTTAACTGAAGACCTTTTTTTATCACCTAACGAAAACATTTTAGTAAAAGACATAAACATTTTATCATAGAAACAACATTTATTGCCAAACAGTGGATTTTTGGGTGAAAAAGGCGAACAAACAAAATAAAAGAATGAAATTTATACTATTTTAGCAATAAGTAATTCGTTTTATCGACACCTATATGATTTATACTTGAACGCAGGACTTACGAATTCTAATCAATATGTAATCAAACTAGCAAAATGACTAACACAAGTTCTTATAGTAAAGGTGATTTGCTTGAAGCAAAGTCTTATGAATTATTAAAGACATTGCTTGAAAATGATGATTTTTATGTTAGTGGTAAAAAGAGTAAAATTTTTAGGAAAAAAGGGTATTACTCTGAAAAGCGTAAATCCGAAATAATTTTTGACATATCAATAGAGACTTATCTAAACAACACAAGTAACTATTCACTTTTAACCCTAATTGAATGTAAAAATTACAAATCGCAAGTTCCAATAAATGATATTGAAGAATTTGAATCAAAAATTAGTCAAATTAGTGAACATAATACAAAAGGGATAATTATTACCAATAATTCATTCCAGTCTGGCGCTTATAATTTCGCAAAATCGAGTGGTATTGGTTTGGTTAAAGTAAATAATAACGATGAGTTCGAATGGTTAGTAAATAGAAAAAACAACTCAACCCCTGTTATAAAAATTTATGACGCAATTGATTTTTTAGAAAATAATTCAAAATCGGAATTAAATTTTATAGCAGCAAATCAAAATTTTGTTTTATCAACACTTTCAGAATTACTTATTCAGATTCAGGTAATAGATTTTTTCAAGCACAAAGAAAAATTCATCAATATTCCTTTTGTAACAAAAGATAAAATTGAACAGATAATCTCAAGATTAAGAAATCACCATATTTATACAGAATACTCAATAGACGAAAATAAAATCTGTGATTTACTTAAAAGCAAGTATGGAGTATCATTTGATTTTGAAAATCAACTACCAGATAATATTTTAGGCAGAATTGAATTTAACCCATTAAAAATTCAAGTAAGCTACCACATAAAACAAGATTTACACAGATGGAGATTTACCTTAGCTCATGAAATTGGGCATTTGATATTACACTCTAAGATTCTCTCGGAAAAAATCGACAACAAGAGTGATACTGATATAACATTATCATTCAAATACAATGTGTCTGAAATGACTACAAAACGATTAGAATATCAAGCAAATTTTTTTGCAAGTAGTTTATTATTACCATCTGAAACATTAATTCCAGTTGTGGCTAAGTATTTTGCAAAAAAGAGAATATTCAAAGGGCATCTATTTTGGGATCAGCAACCTGTAAATCAAGAATTAGTTTTTGAACTACTATCTGAAGTCAGTTCGCTATACAAAGTATCAATTGAAGTTGTAAGAATTCGCCTTATCACCTTAGGCTTATTACATGACAATAGGTATAAAAGTTTAAAGACTCTTTTAAGCGAAATTGGATTGAGCTAATATCAGCTTCTAAAACTAGAAATTTCATAGCCCATAATCATCCCTTCAATCCTACAAATCCTACAAAATCCCCGTTCAGACAGAAAAAGCTGCACAGCGTACAAAGCGTAAAAGTGTGCGACGCAACGATGCTAGATAGTAGTACAAATGCTGGTTACATCATCTTCTTTTTACAATATCATTAGATGCTTCCTTCGTCAGCATGACATCACACATCATAAATCAAACTTCACACATCATACATAGCCCACAGTGTTATATTTGCCGCCTATGCATTATGTTTCTGCCGAAGGGCTTACAAAAAGTTTTGGTGTTAATCCACTGTTTAACAATATTTCATTCCACATAAACGAGGGCGATAAAATTGCGCTGATTGCTAGAAATGGCGTGGGAAAATCTACCTTATTGCGCATTTTGGCGGGGCAAGAAACGGCCGATAAGGGCAAACTATTTGTAAATAAAGATGTAACAGTGGCACTGTTTGAGCAAGACCCTCACTTTGACGAAAGCAAAACGGTTTTGGAAAATATTTTCAGTAGCAATCACCCAATAATGACGGTGATGCGTGAATATGAAGCGGCTATTGAGGAAGATAATGGCGAAAAAATTACTGAATGCATTGGTAAAATAGATGAGCTTGGTGCGTGGGATTATGAAGCGAAAGTGCAGCAGATATTGGCTAAACTGAATATTCACCACCTACAAAATGTTGTAAGCAGCCTGAGTGGTGGGCAACGTAAACGTGTGGCTTTAGCAAAAACCTTGATAGACATTGGGTTTGAACACCAACACACGTTGTTGATGATGGATGAACCGACCAATCACCTTGATGTAGGCATGATTGAGTGGCTGGAAAACTATTTGAATCAAGAAAGTATTACGCTGCTATTAGTAACCCACGATAGGTACTTTTTAGATGCTGTGGTAGATGAAATATGGGAGCTAGAACGTGAAAATATGTACACCTATGTGGGTGATTACGAAAACTATGTAGAGAAAAAAGCGGCCAGAATAGAAAGCGAATTATCGAGCATTGACAAGGCTAAAAACGAATACCGCAAAGAGCTTGAATGGATGCGTAAGCAACCAAAAGCCCGTACCACTAAAAGCAAAAGCCGACAAGATAATTTTTACGATGTAGAAGCCAGAGCCAAACAAAAAATTGAAGATGTAAACCTGCAATTGCAAGTAAAAATGAGCAGGCTTGGTGGTAAGATTGTAGAGATGAAAAAAGTGTATAAAAGCTATGGCGACTTGCCAATACTAAAAGGCTTTGACTACAACTTTAGCAAAGGCGAACGCATTGGTATTATTGGTAAAAATGGTGTGGGTAAAAGCACTTTCTTAAATATTTTATTGGGTTTAGAACCTGTAGATAGTGGCAAGGTAAGCACTGGTGAAACCATTGTATTTGGCAATTTCTCTCAGCAAGGTTTGGTGATAAAAGAGAACATGCGTGTGATAGAATATGTGAAAACATTTGCTGAAAATTTTCCACTAGCAAATGGCGGTAGCTTAACAGCAGCGCAGTTTTTAGAGCTATTTTTATTTACACCAGATAAACAATACACGTACTTAAACAGCTTAAGTGGTGGTGAGAAAAAACGTTTACAATTGTTAACGATTTTATTTACTAATCCTAACTTTTTAATACTAGATGAGCCTACCAACGATTTGGACTTACCTACATTGGCGGTGCTAGAAAGATTTTTAACTGAGTATCAAGGTTGTGTGCTAATTGTAAGCCACGATAGGTATTTTATGGATAGATTGGTAGACCACTTATTTGTATTTGAGGGTGATGGTGTGGTGAGAGATTTTCCTGGTAACTATACCTTGTTGCGCTTAGAAGAAAAGGAAAAAGAGAAGAAACAAGGCGCAGGTAACAAGCCTCAAGAAGAGAAGAAAGTAGAACCAGTGAGCCAACCAGTAACTAGTAATCAGCAACCTGCAACACCTACCAAGAAACTAAGTTTTAAAGAGAAACAAGAGTTTGAGCAAATAGAAAAAGCAATGCCAAAGCTAGAAGCAGAGAAAGTGGCTTTAGCAGAGCAAATGAGTGCAGGCAACCTGAGCTTTGATGAACTAAAAAAGATAAGTGATAGAATGATAGCCATTACTGAAGAACTTGAAGCAAAAGAATTGAGATGGCTTGAGTTGAGTGAGTAATTGTCTGAACAAAGATTGTCTGAACGGAGATTTGGAAAGATTATTAGGATTAGAGGGAAATAAAAAGGGATTGAAAAAGCAGTTTGAGCGTTTTCAATCCCTTTAATCTTTATCATCCATCTAACCCGATAGCTATCGGGTCCAGGTTCAGACAAGTTATTTATCCAATGATTTCAACCATTCAATAACGCCTTCACGAGTTTTACCAGTTTTCTGTTGCAGTTTGCCATACAATTCATCTTCTTTACCTTCTTCGTGTTTTAAATCATCATCTGTTAGGTCTGCGTAAGCTTGTTTTACTTTACCTTTTAATTCGTTCCATTTGCCTTTTAATTCTAAACTGTCCATAATAATAAGTTTTAAGTGATGTATTTATTGTCACACATCACTATGCTACTATCATGCCAGTTGTCTGAACCTAGATTTTTAAGATTATTGGGATTAAATGGAAATAAAAAAGGGATTGATAATGCATAACACTATCAATCCCTTAAATCTTTAAAATCTATCTAAACCTCTTTCAGACGAACTATTTAAAACTTATTAATTCTACATCAAAAATAAGTGTGGTGTTAGGCCCTATTTGTGCACTTACTTGTCTGCTACCATAACCTAAGTGCGGTGGAATAAAGAAACGAAATTTGCTACCTGTAGGCATGTATTGTAAACCTTCTGTCCAGCCTTTAATTACGGCACTTAAAGGAAAAGATGCAGGCACGCCACGCTGTACACTACTATCGAAAATAGTTCCATTAATTAATGTACCATGATAATGACAAGTAACTGTGTTAGAAGCTTTTGGTTTTTCACCAGCACCTAAGGTTAATACTTGGTATTGTAAACCACTTTCTAGCGTTACAACACCTTCTTTTGTTTTGTTAGTTGCTAAAAAATCTTCGCCCTCTTTTAAGTTGGCGGCACTTTTTTCTGCATTTAATGCGGCTAATCTATCTGCTACACCCATGATATAAATTTTGTAGCGAAATTAAGGTGATACAAGTAGTTGCAAACAATGATTTTTTGCGCAGCGCTTTACAAACCCACCACAAACTGCGTAATTAAACAGCGGTATCTACACAAATTACTACATACAACTTACACGTTATTCTATCTGCTGTCATTAATTACAGGGGCATCTTTGGTGTATATATCCAATCACTGTCTAAAACCATATCCAATGACACTACCTAAAATGTACCATTTATTGGTACCGTTCATTAAAAACAATGAGCCGCAAGGAAAACGTGACGAAACCATTTGGGTAAAATCATTTACCACACCACAACAAGCAACTACCGATGCCTCAACAGTTAACTACAAGCTGTATCATCAAAGAAATAAAGAAACAACACTGTCGGTATCTTTTAAATCATCTAACGATACAGAAGTTACAACGCTTGCAAATGCTGCACCCAAAAGCACACCTGAAGCTGCAAAAAATATTTTCTCAAAGTCAAGAACTTTAGATGGGATAGATAATTTTGCTAGCCATCCAGAAAGTAGTATTGCGTTACAATGGTATGTGGCTAATGTTCTGCCAAAACATGCCGAAGACAATCTTTTAATTGATAGCGACTTTAACCATATAGATTGGCTAAATACGCCCGGGCCACTATACACTACCAATAAAAATATTTATGGTTCAGGCAATATTATTGCACAGCACAATATTGCTTGTAATAAACGTAAAAATCAAGTGGTTTTTAAGCAACCCTTCACCAAAAAAGAAAGCGAGAAAACCCTGCTTGCGGTAGAACTTGACGACTACGAAGGCTATTATTTTGATGGCAACAAACATTGGAATAAACAAAGAATCATTAGCTGGTGGGATAAAAGTGAAGAACGCATTTTGGCTATACTAGACCTATACAAGCAAGAATTATACATGCCTCAAAAAGCAAGTAATGCAGATGAAGATTTTAAACGCCCTACACCTGAAAACTTTAAGTACTGGCTAGACTTTTACCAAAGTAGTATGAAAAACTATTTACAATGGTACATTAAACAGTTAACGGGTGAAACTGTGGTGCTACCAGAATTACAAATAGACTGTTCTATAAAAGAGAAGCTGGACAAAATTTTCTTCTTAAAATTCTTGTCAAAAATTAGCGAGTAAATTGTGTTTGTTTTGGTTAATAATACAAAAGCCTTACTGTAAAAGTAAGGCTTTTGTATATGAAGTACATTATTAGCTAAACAAGTTAGGATGCTTACCAGCAAAGGGTTTTAACCCTAAATGCGTGTACGCTTTTTCAGTGGCTTCTCTGCCACGAGGTGTGCGTTGCAAAAAGCCTTCCTGAATTAAAAATGGTTCATACACTTCTTCAATAGTACCACTTTCCTCGCCTACTGCTGTGGCAATAGTTGTAAGCCCTACCGGACCGCCTTTAAACTTCTCTATTATAGCGCTTAAAATGCGGTTATCCATTTCATCAAGACCATGTTCATCTACATTTAAAGCACGCAAACCATGCTGTGTAATGCCAATATCAATAATGCCATCATTTAATACTTGAGCAAAATCTCTAACCCTACGCAGCAAACCATTAGCTATACGTGGCGTACCACGGCTACGACGGGCAATTTCAAACGCAGCCTCTTTACTAATTTCTGTATTTAAAATTCTGGCGCTTCGCTCAATAATTTTTTGCAAAACAGTGGCGTTGTAATACTCTAAACGTGATTTTATGCCAAAACGAGATAACAATGGCGCAGTCAACAAACCACTACGCGTTGTAGCACCTACCAATGTAAATGGGTTTAAGTTTATTTGAATACTACGAGCATTAGGGCCTGTATCAATCATAATGTCGATACGAAAATCTTCCATAGCAGCGTATAAATATTCTTCTACAACAGTACTTAACCTGTGAATTTCATCGATAAACAACACATCATTAGGCTGCAAATTAGTAAGCAACCCAGCCAAGTCACCTGGTTTTTCAATTACAGGGCCGCTTGTTTCTTTAATATTTACACCCAATTCATTGGCCACAATACGGCTTAAAGTGGTTTTACCCAAACCTGGCGGGCCATGAAACAACACATGGTCTAAAGCTTCACCACGAATTTTGGCGGCTTTAATAAAAATGAGCAAGTTCTCAATTAACTGTGGCTGACCGCTAAAATCATCAATAGCAGCAGGCCTAATAGCATTTTCAAACTCTTTATCGGCACTAGTTACAGGCTCGTTGGTATTATGTAAATTAAGATTAGACATTGGCTACGAAAATAGCTAAATAAATGTCTGAACGGGGATTTTGATAAATCAGAGTCTTCATCATTTAACAACTGTAACATTTCTTATAAAGTGTGTCACCATCATCGGCTCATTTTTTTTTGCCATTGATTCGTCGTAATACTTTTGATAATAAGCTTTGGTCATCATATTTACTTGATGGGTGTAGCTTCGTCCAACTTTGGCAGCACCATATAATTTACTAATATCAAATTGGGCGAAATCTGAGGCTTTATAATTGTTTAACACCTCATTTTTAACGCATTTATCGTCGATCCAAATACCATAAATATTTGCTTTTTTTAAATTATTAAACTGCGTTTCAGTAGGTACTTCAGGCTTTGATGGACCTAAATATTTACAAAAAGCAACACTTTGCTTTAATTGCTGTTGCATACTCATTTGTTTAAAAATAATTATCAGCCTAGTTTTATCTTGCTGAGAAATATCTCTAAAAATTGATTGCCATCTATTCGTTGTGTCTCTTTTATATTTTTTTACAATTGTCTCATATTCTTGCATTAATTCATCAGAAGCATCCGTAGCAGAAAAACCAATAGAACGCTTCACAAAATAGGCTTCCATACCCTTAGCTAACTTCTCGTTTGCAGGCTTCTTAGAATTTTCGGCAGAAACATTTGAAGGTACTTTTTCAGTAAATTTTTTCAACGTATCCTGTGCAATTGTTTTTGAACTGAATACAAAAATCAAACTACCTATAATTGGTACAATGGCTAATTGCTTCACCGCTTTTCTAGTGAATGAAGTTGTTTTGTTCATCATAAGTAAACGCTTTTTTGTTATTAAAAAATTAAATTGACTTGCAAGATGATTGAATACGGGTTTATTTGCTTGCGCTAATAATAAGTATTGATAAGATGCCACATCATTATATGTTTCTAGTGCAGCAGCATCTGCTAAAAATTCGTGATTAAGTTGAATGGCTTTTTTGTACAAATAGAGAAATGGGTTAAACCAAAAAATGATGCTTAAAACTTCAATAAAAAGAATATCAAGCGAATGCTTTTGTTGCACATGTGCAAGCTCATGATTAAGTATTGCTTCATCTACAGCGCCATTTTCGTAATCTTCTTTTGCTATAAATATGTACTTTAAAAAACTATGTGAAATAAAGCTTTGTGGCAATAGTACGAGTTGTGTATTTTGGTATAAAGACGTCTCACTATTTTTTACTTTCAACCACAATTGAAAAAGGTTTCTAGCAAAACGAATGAGCAAGATGACACTAATTAAAAGGTAAGTTGCTAGTAGCAAATTCGGCCAAATATCAATATGCTGTACAGGGTCTTCAATGGCACTTGACACCGATTTAAAAGTAGTTTCTGTTACTGAAAATATAGTTTCTGAAGCTCCATTATCAGTTGTAACAGGTATTTGCTGCTTCACTTCAATAAATGGTACAACTAATGCAAAAATTAAACTGAGTAGTAAATAATATCTATTAAAGCGGTGCATCTTTTCTTTAGCAAGCAATGCATGGTAAACCAATAATAATACAGCTGAGCAAAGCACCATCTTTACCAAGTAAGCTATCATTTTTTATTACGTTTTATTTCTTTGTCAATAATCGTTTTTAATTCTTCTAACTCTTCAGCACTTAAATTACTTGTAGTGGTAAAAAATGATGCAAACTGCATGGCTGAATTACCAAAATAATCTTTGATAATACCCTTTACATGTTTAGAAAAATAATCTGACTTAGTTACAAGGGCGACATATTCTCTCGAATTGCCAAAAACATTATAGCCTACAAATCCCTTGTCTTGCATACGCTTAAGCAATGTGGCTACAGTTGTTGTGGCTGGTTTGGGTTCAGGATGTTGCTCAATTAAGTCTTTTAAAAATACTTTTCCAAGCTTCCAAATTAACTCCATTAGCTGCTCTTCAGTTTTCGACAATTTCATTATTCTACACTTTGTTATCTTATTCTACAAATGTAGAATATAATTTAAAAGAAACAAAAAAATATTTTTCCCAAAATCATTTGTATATACAAACAAAGTCCCTTTATATTTGCAACGTAAATGAAAACATCTGAAAGTAAATATTGCAAGTGTCTATATTTTACCACCAATGCCTTGGCACGTAAGGTTGAGAAACTGGCGCTAGAAAGCTGGAAGCCTGTAGACCTCTCGCCTAGCCATGCTTATTTGCTGATGATGGTGTTAGAAGAACCGGGTACACAACCTAGTTGTATTGCCAATCATTTACAACTTAGCCCAAGCACTGTTACCAGATTAATTGAAAAACTAGAAGAACGTCAGTTAGTAACTCGTACCACTGAAGGCAAACAAACCAACGTCTATCCATCGGCAGCGGCAAAAGCTTTATTACCTAAGCTTACACAATGCTTAAATCATTTTTACAATAATTATAGCACTATTTTGGGTAAAGATGAAAGTTGCAAACTCATAACCAATATGGGTTTGGTGGCCGATAAAATCTCGGTCTAAATTTTTTTTACCACATCATTTGTATATACAAATATTAATCACAAAATAAAACACACAATTATGAATTACGTTATCACAGGTTCTATTGGCCACATTAGCAAACCAGTTGTTAATCAATTAGTTGCTGCAAACCATCAAGTTACAGTTATTACAAGCAACATTGAAAGAGTTGCAGACATTGAAGCACTTGGTGCAGTTGCCAAAGTTGGCTCAGTAGAAGATGTAGCATTTATTACCAGTGCTTTTGCAGGGGCAGATGCAGTGTATTTAATGATTCCGCCCCTTTGGAAAACTGACAATTGGTTTGGCTATCAGCAAACTGTGGCTGATAATTATGTAGCCGCTATTACCGCAAACAATATTAAATATGTGGTGCAATTAAGCAGCATTGGTGCTCACATGCGTAAAGGTGCTGGCCCTATTGATGGTTTGGGTTATTTAGAAGAACTATTGCTTGGTTTGCAAGATGTAAATACCATTGCATTAAGGCCTTCTTACTTTTTTTATAACCTAATAAACCAAATTGGGTTGGTAAAACAAGCTGGTATTTTTGGTGCTAATTATGGTAGTACCGATGAGAAATTAGTATTGGTTGATACCAGTGATATTGCGGCTGTAGTGGCTGAGAAATTGCTGAATTTATCATTTACTTGCTTTACTACACAATACATTGCTAGTGATGAAGTTAGTACCGATGAACTTGCTAAAGTATTGGGCGAAGCCATTGGTAAACCTGGTATACCTTGGGTAACTTTTACCGATGAACAAGCCTTACAAGGTATGCTAGGTGCAGGTTTAGATGCAGAAATTGCAAATGGTTATACTACAATGGGCGCATCTATTAGAAGCGGTGCTATTCAAGAAGATTACTGGAAAAACAAACCTACCTTAGGCAAGTATAAATTGGCTGATTTTGCCAAAGTATTTGCGGCTGCTTACAACGCGTAAATTACACTAACATTTACAACTATAAAAATTTACAATTATGAAAATCGGTATTTTAGGTTCTGGCATAGTAGGCACTACTTTAGCCACCGCATTTTTAAAAGAAGGCCACGATGTAATGCTTGGTACAAGGTCTATTAGTAAACCAGAAGTAATAGATTGGCTTGCTAAAAATCCCACAGGTAAGGCAGGGCTGTTTAACCAAGCAGCAAGTTTTGGCGAGATAATCGTATTGGCTGTAAAAGGTTCAATTGCAGCTACCGTAATTGCTAGTGCAGATAGCAACAATTTAGAAGGCAAAACAATTATTGATGCCACCAACCCAATTGAAGATTCTTTGCCGCCGGTAAATGGTGTATTACAATTTTTCACACCACAAAACACATCGCTAATGGAATCTTTACAAGCAAATGTGCCATTGGCAAATTTTGTAAAAGCATTCAGCTGTGTAGGCAATGGGCTTATGTACAAACCACAACTAAAAGAGACACCTACCATGTTTATTGCTGGCAACAGTGATGCAGCAAAAGTAACGGTAACAAGCATTTTAACAAGTTTTGGTTGGGAAACAGCCGATATGGGTAAAGCTGAAGCCGCTCGTGCTATAGAGCCATTATGTATACTTTGGTGCATACCTGGTTTTATAAACAACCAATGGTATCATGCTTTTAAATTATTAAAGTAATAAATTTAATTTTCACCAAGAGCCATTCGCTAAAAACGAATGGCTCTTTACTTTATTATTATAGGTTTGCCCCAAAAACAGCTTTTTTTGTCCACACAAACTCTGTAGTAATTCTGTAGGAGTTATTACTGAATCGTTACCAAATGGCTACCAAATCGTCATCTAATTCTTACCATTTTGTTAATGGTATTTCTACCAACTTACAAAAGACACATTTGCAGCGTAAACTAAACGCTTTAAAAATGATTCCTCTATTTACGTGCATTAAAAAGCACACACTTTTGCTAGCAATAATACTGCTTGCTACAATTAGTTCATTTGCACAAAACATTAAGGGTAAAGTAGTAGATGCTGCTACTGGCGAGCCGTTGGTAGGTGCAACTGTTTCATTAGCTAATACTAAACTTAAAGCTTTAGTAAGGATAGATGGTTATTACGTATTTAACAAATTAGCTGCGGCAACCTATACTTTAAAAGTAAGTTATGCAGGCTATAAAGTAGGTAAAGATGTTACCGTGACTGTTGGTACAAATGGTACCGTATTGGCTGACTTTAATTTAGAATCTACCGCTACAGAATTGGAATCTGTTTCTGTAAATACCAACGCAGGAAGAGATGGTGATAAAGGTGCTAGAAGAATAGAAAAAATTGCTGACCCATTATTAAATGTATTGTCTGCAAAAACTATTCAACTACTGCCAGATATTACTGTGGCAAATGCCTTGCAAAGAGTAAGTGGTGTAACAATTGAAAAAAGTGGTTCTGGTGAAGCACGTTACCCAATTATTCGTGGTATGGAAAAACGCTACATTAATACATTGGTAAATGGTATTAAAATTCCAAGCCCTGATAATAAAAGCCGTTACATTCCTTTAGACTTATTTCCCTCAGAATTGCTAGAAAGATTAGAAGTGAGCAAAAGTTTAACACCAAGTATGGAAGGCGATGCCATAGGCGGTACCATTAACCTAGTAATGAAGGATGCACCTAATAAATTATTGGTACAGGTAAATGCTGCGACAGGATATAACACTACTTTTTTAACTGAGAACTACAGCAAGTTTGATAAAAGTAGCATGAACAAATTATCACCTGCTGAAATTAATGGCACTACATATGTGGCTACACCAAAAGATTTTTCTACTGCGCATTTAAATTATACTGACAAAAAATCTCCAATCAATACTACCTTAGGCTTAACAGTAGGTACCCGTTTTGGTAAAAATCAACAGTTTGGTTTTATTGTATCTGGTAGTTATCAAAATATTTATCGTGGTACTACTTCAAATTTCTTCTTGCCAAACTCTCAACCGGGTTTAAACAATGTGCCTTTGTTTTCTGATTTACAGTTACGTAAATATTCTGTACAAAGCCAGCGCATAGGCATAAATGGTAAGTTGGATTTTCACATTAACAAGAACAACAAAATTTCATTGGTAAATACGTTCGTTCGTTTAGATGATTACCAAACACGTATTGTTTACGATACAGTGGCCTTAAACTCTGTGGTAGATAATTGGCAAAGAAGCCAATGGCAATACCAATCTATTTACAACAGTACCTTACAAGGCCTACACAAGCTTACTTCTAATGTAAAATTAGATTGGAGCTTGGTGTATTCTGTAGCTAATAATCACATACCAGATCAATCGCAATTTATACACCAATATGCTATTGTGGCCACAAGTTTAACTTCTGATAAGTTGCAAAAAATGAGCCGCATTTGGACACACAATAGCGATAAAGATTACTCAGCTTATGTAAATGTTACTAACAATATGAAGCTTGCTGGTAAAGCATTAGAGCTTAAAGCAGGTGGTTTATTGAGAAGCAAACAAAGAGATAACTACTATGCATCGTATAGCTTGGGACCAACATCTGGCGCAGTTTATACAACAATTAATAATGCTTCTTTTGAATTTTCGCCATTAGCAGATGGAACGCCAAAGCCTAATGGCAACAACTACAATTTTAAAGAAACCGTTAGTGCTGGATATGTACAAGGTAAATTACAAGTAACTAGAAATTTAGAGGCTTTAGGTGGCGTAAGAGTTGAGTACACTAATCAACATTATGAAACACAATTAACCCAAGATGTAGAGGCAGGGAAATCTGGTACCATTACTTACACAGATATATTACCAAGTTTACAGTTTAAGTATGCGATTAACAAAAATCAAGTGTTACGCTTGGCTTATTACAAAGCATTAGCAAGACCAGGTTTTGCTGAAATGATACCTGATGGTACTGATGGTGAATTTTTTAGAGAACAGGGCGATCCAATTAATCTCAAACATTCTCTTGCCGATAATTTAGATTTACGCTATGAGTTATACAGTAAAAATGCAGACCAACTATTGTTAGGTATTTTTTACAAAAATATTAAAGACCCCATTGAAATTTCAGCCGTAAGACCTAAAGGAATTAACAGTCTGTACTTACAGCCAATTAATAATGGTGCTGCTACCAATTATGGCTTTGAAGCCGTGTTTACAAAATACTTTGGCGTATTTGGTATATCTGCAAATTATACATATACACAATCTAACATTACTGATAGCGTTATTTATTCTTATAGGAGTACTTCTGGTCCAAATACTGGTTTTAGTGTTTCTGCAAAAACGACAGAAACTAGACCATTACAAGGTCAATCAAATCACGTTGGTAACCTATCATTAATTTATAAAAATCCTAAAATTGGTTTAGATATTCAAGTAGCTGGTGTGTATACAGGCGAAAGAATTTCTTTCTTAAGCCCTTACTTAGGTTTAAATTATTGGCAGTCACCAACTACACAGTTAGACTTCTCGTTCGAGAAAACTGTAGTTAAGAAATTAACGGTATATGGTAAGGTGAACAATATTACCAACACACCTTTTATATTGTCTGTCCACCAGTCTTACGATAGTTATTTACAATCAAGCGGTTCAAGACCATTGGCTTTACAAACAGATCCTGCTAATAAAATCATTATTCAGAAAGATTATTACAAAACATCTTTCTTGTTTGGTGTGCGTTACAAACTATAATCAATAACTAACTCTTTAATAACAAATACATGAAACAGAATATAGTAAATCTATTCATCCTTGCAGCATTTGTACTAGCCACATCTTGCACTAAAGAACAAGACAATAAAGATTTGTGGAAAGCTGTAGTACAAGTAGCATCGCCTATAAGCGAGACAACTTGTTTATCTGGTGCTGTAAAAGGTACCATGCTTGCAGGTAAAACTTACAATGTGTGTGGTGATATTACGGTAAACGCTACTGATACGCTAATTATACAGGAAGGCGTAACCCTTAATTTTAATTTAAACCCTTCAACAGCCGTATCGCCGGCGGTACCTAATGCGCCAACAGGTTTAGGTGTTAAAGGCACTTTACTATGTATTGGTACTAAAGAAAGACCAATTACCATTACTTACCCTGGTGTTACTAAAACAGATCAATTAGGTTCAGATCCTAACGCTGACCCTGCTTTAAAAGGTAAATGGACTGGCATTATTGGTGCAACAACTTGCCCTTTAATGGTAATAAAATGGACTCACGTAGAATTTGGCGGTGCAACTATTAGCTCAGTATTAAAAAGCTTTACAGGTGCTTCTAGCCCTTATTCTTTATACTTTGCAAATCCTGCCGGTGTATTTGTGCTTGAAGATTCTTGGCTGTACGGTAGTGTTGATGATCCCTTTAGAATTAATGGCGGCAAAATTCATGTAATGCGCAATACATTTGAAAAATGTGGTTACACAGGTGGTGAAGCAATGAACTCTAAAGCTGGTACTATTGGCGATTTTGCTTATAATCTTTGTGTAGGTATGGCTACCAATGGCCCTAAAATGTCCAACGTAAATGTATTACCAGGCTTTCCTTCTACCAATGTTAGGGTGTTTAATAATACCATTGTAAATAGTGGCTATAGACGTTCATCTGCCGGTCGTGGTGGGTCTATCAACTTTGAAGAAGGAGCAAGTGGTATGGCTTACAATAATTTAATTGTAAACTGTAAGTTTGGCTTACGTGTAGTAAGTGGTCCAATAGCCGATACTGCAAATCTTAGATACGGGTATAATTGGTACTATGCAGATTCAATATCTGTAGCAAGTCAGTTTATTCCATCTGGCCCAGTAAGTAATTGTATTAGCGTTCCTCAAGAAACAGATATACCTAAACCATCAACTTATTTGCCATCAGGTTGGGCAGTTAGTACTACTACAGGAAACCCAGTTTACACTGCACCAGCTTCGGTAGTTGGTATTAATAATCCACAATTTATTAATGCACCAGTGCCTTTGCCTGCCGGTTTATTGTTGCGTGATATCGCTGTTGTAGGTTCTTACAATTTTGCTTTAAAGCCAACATCGCCTTGTATTGGTGCAGGTTACACTGGTTTTAGCCCAAGGGCAGATGTGCCTCTGCATCCTTTGTACGGTGCTAGCGAAATTACAGCGCCAGGTAAAGACATAGGTGCTTATCAAAGTAACGGTAGAGGTAATCAACATTAAACTTTTTATTTACAAAACGCACCATCAATTTGATGGTGCGTTTATTTGTTTAATAGCTAAAGAAATCAAGATGAAAAATAAAATACTAGCCTTACTCTTACTGATTATTTGTTGCAATGTAAATGCACAAACCAACAGTGATGATGCTTTTGTAGTAACCCCTTATTTGCAAATAGGCAGCAATCCTACAGCACAAACTTTGCAGTTACTTTGGCAAACTAAAGATGCTAGTGCCACATGGTCAGTAGAGGTTTTAGTAAATAATAATTGGGTGAAAATGGCTACGCCAACTGCTACAACTATTGCTATTGCTAATGCGACAGCACATATAGTGTACAGAGCTACATTAACAGATTTGGTAAGTGGTAGCACTTTTACCTACCGTGTTTTAAAAAATGACAAAGAAGTATTTACTGCAAAAGCACAAGCGCCTAAAACTGCTAATCAAACACAACGTTTTGTGGTATTTGGCGATATTGGTGCCGGTACAAAAGAAGCCAAGCAAATAGCTAATGGTGTGTACAATGCAAAAGCTGATATGATTTTAGTACCTGGCGATATTGTGTACGATTATGGCACTATTGCAGATTATAAAACGAAGTTTTGGCCCATATACAATGCACTAAAAGCAGATTCAGTTGGTGTGCCTTTAATGCGTTCAATACCATTTGTAGGTGCAGTTGGCAATCATGATGCAGATAGCCGTGACCTTGATAAACAGCCCGATGCATTGGCTTATTACCACTATTGGGATCAACCTTTAAATGGCCCTATAGGTAAAGAAGGTAGTGCCATTACACCTTTGCTTAAAGGTAGCGATGCTAATAAAAAAGCATTTTACGAAGGTGCTGGCAATCGTTATCCAACCATGGCTAATTTCTCTTTTAATTATGGCAATGCACACTGGACGGTCTTAGATGCTGATACCTATGTAGATTGGACCGACAGTGCTTTGGTAGATTGGGTGAAGCAAGATTTAGATAGTTCTAAAAGTATGCAATGGCATTTTGTACTGTATCATCATCCAGGGTTTAGTTCTTCGCTAGACCATTTTGAGCAGCAACAAATGCGCTTGCTAGCACCTGTGTTTGAGAAGGGTAAAGTAGATGTGGTATTTAATGGTCACGTACACAATTACCAACGCAGTTACCCAATGTTTTTTGCACCCGTAAAAAAAGGTGTGGTGATAGTAGGTGGCAAAGACAATAAAACCATACGTGGTAGAGTTGTGGTGGGCAAATGGACACTTGATAAAACTTTTGACGGTAAAACCAACACACAACCTAAAGGTGTGATATACATAGTTACAGGTGCTGGTGGCCAAGATTTATACGACCCTGAACAAGAAAATGATGCTGATACTTGGCAGAAATTTACCAACAAATTTATCTCTACCAAACATACATTTACCATAGCTGACTTAAATGGTAAAACCCTTACTATTAAACAGGTTGATGCCAATGGCAAGCCTGTAGATAGTTTTACTATTACCAAATAAATTTTAGAATCCAATATTCATAACTATAAATAGGCTAAGCTTTTCGGCTTAGCCTATTTTGTTTTTTGTAACCAACTTTAGTAGTACTATGATGCGTCTGTTGCGCACACTTGAGCGGTAGTGTACAACTGTCTAGTTTTTGCAAACGATAGTTACCATTGAGATGTATGGTTATCTAATGATTGTAAACGCCTTTTTAATAGCGGTGTACAATAGTTTTATTGTAGCAAACGATATTTACTACAAGAGCGTACACTCATCTATTTTTGGCAAACGATTATTTAACAACGGTGTACGTTTGTATAATGGCTGTGTACGATTATTTTATTGAAAAATATGCTTGTATAGCGAAGACGTACGGTTACATCCAGGGCAAACGCATCTAAATTTCTTTAAAGAGTATATTTTCTAAGAACTTATCGTTTAATATACACATCATCCTTTT
>NZ_JBQWIE010000110.1:0-437 GCF_056745525.1 Parasediminibacterium sp. HNIBRBA5674
ACTAGCGCTGTATTTGATGAAGTGGCAACGATGTTGAGGTTTTTCAAATCGGTCACCTGTAAATCATTTACAAAAAATGGGATATTGCCAGTAGCTGAATTGCAATTGGTGGTTTTACTGTTTGTGTTTGTAAGAGCCGTGGCACTAAAAGAAATAAACGGCTGCGTTGCAGAAACTAAATTGCCGTTATTAAAATATTCAAAATAATCGAGTGCACAGTTGTTGGCGGTAGATGAAAAATTGTTGTCGGCAGTGCTTACAATTTTTATGGTGTGGTTACCATAAGGCAGCGCAAGATTTTCGTAAGCAATAAATTGGTTATCTTTAAACCACATCCAGGAATCGTACATTTTTACCTGGACGCCATCTATTAAAACTTGGATAATACCGCCATCGGTATTGTTACGTGTTACAAAGCGAATGCCAGTACCTGTAAA
>NZ_JBQWIE010000111.1:0-430 GCF_056745525.1 Parasediminibacterium sp. HNIBRBA5674
AGTCTACATCTACAAACCCTTTTTCTACCGCATTTTTGGTATAAAAGCCTACCATATTTGGTGTAAAGCCCCAAAAAAATAATTGACTTTGGCCGCCCATTTGGTAATATTTTTTTCCATCCAAACTATAAAAAAAGGTAGCTAAACCATTTTCTATTTTTGCTTGTAACCACACTTCATTTTGATTAAGTACCTCACCTTTTATAACAATTATTGCAGCTATACTACTAGTATCGGCCTTGTAAAATAGTTGCTGGTTGCCAGCATTATCTTTTTTAACACCAATGACATAATTACTACCTGCCGAAACATGTAAACCAGCTTCTTGACCAGCAGCCATACCACTTACATCAAACTTGGTAGTCATTACATTTTTATAACGCCCCATGGTGCGCTGTGCCAATAAGTTTGGCACTAGTTTTATGCTTTC
>NZ_JBQWIE010000112.1:0-411 GCF_056745525.1 Parasediminibacterium sp. HNIBRBA5674
TGCTTCTACAACAAACGCAAGTATCTGTGCAGGTGGTTCATATACATTCAATGGTACAGTTTACACCACAGCAGGTATTTACACTAAAACTCTAGTTAATGCAGTAGGTTGTGATTCAGTTGCAACATTAAACTTAACTGTAAAAGCGACAAGTGCAAGTACAACAAATACAAGCATTTGTCCAAGTGCCTTACCATACATTTGGAATGGCTTAACATTAAATGCAGCAGGTACTTACAACAAGACATTAGTTAATGCAGTAGGTTGCGATTCAGTTGCAACTTTGAATCTAACAGTAAAAGCGACAAGTGCTTCTACAACAAACGCAAGTATCTGTGCAGGTGGTTCATATACATTCAATGGTACAGTTTACACCACAGCAGGTACATACACAAAAACTCTAGTTAATGC
>NZ_JBQWIE010000113.1:0-408 GCF_056745525.1 Parasediminibacterium sp. HNIBRBA5674
GCCCTCTTTAGAAATATTATCACTTACCCAATACCAATAAACCCAAGGTTTTAATGTGTCCTGTGGGTTCGCAAATGCATTTGCAAAAGCATCGTTGGTTGGGGTAATAGTTGCACTGCTATTTTGTTTGACAGGGCTACAACCAAAGTAAATAATAGTAGCAGCAAAAACAACAACTAAGGCAAACGCCTTTTTAAAATTCTTTTTCATAAAGCACTAAAAAAATTGAATGAAAACAATCGTTATTGTAAAATTCTGAATGTAAACCCATTGCTAGTTTGTGCCATCCTGAACAGTTATGGAAAACGGGATAATTGCTATAACTTATTTTCCTTTCGGTCCATCATAATCGTAGGTAAACCAGTCTACATCTACAAACCCTTTTTCTACCGCATTTTTGGTATAAAA
>NZ_JBQWIE010000114.1:0-404 GCF_056745525.1 Parasediminibacterium sp. HNIBRBA5674
GTGGCTATAAAATTATTTATGCCAAATCAAAAAGTATAGAAGGGCCATGGTCTCAGCCAGAAGAGATTTTGTACAAAGATGGTTCGTCAATAAATAGTACCGATCCAGGTGTTCTTTGGGATATGGAAAACCACCAAGCTTGGATTAGTGTTGCTGCTCAAGGGGCGGTAAAAATCTTCCCATTATCGTGGGATGGAAAGCAGGTTTTGCAAAACCCCAACGAGGGCATTGTAGTAACCAGAGAATTGGAAGGCGAATCGAACAAACTATACAAATTTGGGAATGATTTTTACGCCATGAATACGCATGTAGGCGATTTTAAAGGCGACCAAATACGGATGCAGGTTTTTAGCCGTGCAAAAAAAATGGAAGGCCCATGGGAAAGTAAAATTGTACTTAGCAAT
>NZ_JBQWIE010000115.1:0-404 GCF_056745525.1 Parasediminibacterium sp. HNIBRBA5674
GCAACTGGCAATTTAGGTTCTGGTGGTACTGCAAGACAAATAGGTACAGGTAGTGCAGGTGCACAAAGTGGCACCAGCGCTGGTACTGCCATGACTAGCTTATTAAAAACAGGTGCTAATCAATACAGTTTAATTGCAAACCCTCTATTCGGCAATTTAGATTGGGTTACACTTTCTGCAGATGCTACTAACTTCAAAAACCTATCTACCACATTTACCGTTTATGATCCTAATTTAGGCGTATTTGTTACCAGCACTGGTACAACAGTTACCCCAGACCCATCTTACACTGGTGGTCAAACATCTAAGCAACAAGCAAGGTACATTCAAAACGGGCAAGCATTTTTTGTACAAAATGATGGTACTGGTACAGCACCTACTTTAAATATTTTAGAAAGTCATAG
>NZ_JBQWIE010000116.1:0-404 GCF_056745525.1 Parasediminibacterium sp. HNIBRBA5674
CTATGACTTTCTAAAATATTTAAAGTAGGTGCTGTACCAGTACCATCATTTTGTACAAAAAATGCTTGCCCGTTTTGGATGTACCTTGCTAGTTGCTTAGATGTTAGACCACCAGTGTAAGATGCGTCTGGGGTAACTGTTGTACCAGTGCTGGTAACAAATACGCCTAAATTAGGGTCATAAACGGTAAATGTGGTAGATAGGTTTTTGAAGTTAGTAGCGTCTGCAGAAAGTGTAACCCAATCTAGGTTGCCGAATAGAGGGTTTGCAATTAAACTGTATTGATTAGCACCTGTTTTTAATAAGCTAGTCATAGCAGTACCAGCACTGGTGCCACTTTGTGCACCTGCACTACCTGTACCTATTTGTCTTGCAGTACCACCAGAACCTAAATTGCCAGTTGC
>NZ_JBQWIE010000117.1:0-404 GCF_056745525.1 Parasediminibacterium sp. HNIBRBA5674
ATTGCTAAGTACAATTTTACTTTCCCATGGGCCTTCCATTTTTTTTGCACGGCTAAAAACCTGCATCCGTATTTGGTTGCCTTTAAAATCGCCTACATGCGTATTCATGGCGTAAAAATCATTGCCAAATTTGTATAGTTTATTTGATTCGCCTGATAGTTCTTTAGTTACGGTAATGCCTTCGGTAACGTTTTGTAAAACCTTTGTTCCATCCCACGACAATGGAAAAATTTTTACCCCAACCGCTGTATTTACATTAAGCCAAGCTTTATGGTTTTCCATATCCCAAAGTACGCCTGGGTCGGTACTATTTATTGATGAACCATTTTTGTACAAAATCTCTTCTGGCTGAGACCATGGCCCTTCTATACTTTTTGATTTGGCATAAATAATTTTATAGCCAC
>NZ_JBQWIE010000118.1:0-353 GCF_056745525.1 Parasediminibacterium sp. HNIBRBA5674
TCACCATCTTTGAGCACGGTAATTGTTTCTATGTCATTAGGATTTAAGCCAAATAAACCATTAGCATTACCACTACCTACAGTATTTGTACTTGGCGCATCACTACTTGGTGGTACTGGAAAGCCATCTATTACATATAAAGGTTGGTTAGAGCCGTTAATAGAGCTATTACCACGGATGGTTACAATAATATCAGCACCAGGCTCGCCAGAGGTCGACACAACATTTACACCAGCTACACGACCTTGCAATACCTGACCTACATCACTTACTGTGGTTTTAGCAAACTCGCCGCTTGAAATGGTTGTAGCAGAGCCTGTTTTAGTTAATTTAGTACTAGAAGAATTGTAAGC
>NZ_JBQWIE010000119.1:0-325 GCF_056745525.1 Parasediminibacterium sp. HNIBRBA5674
GCAGGCGGTAGAGCTACTGATGGTAAGCAGCGTATTATGGATATTCAGCCAACATCTTTACACCAACGTACACCTTTCTTTATCGGTAGTATGGATATGATGAACGAGTTAGATACCTATATTGAAGGCGAAAAATAAGCGGTTTATATTTCAATAAATATTTTAGAAATATCAGTACGGTTCAGGATAGTTTTTATATGAACAAATTTAATTTTTACAGTCTAAAAAGATGCTTTTATGAAAAAAATGTTACTATTTACTTGCATGTTACTTGCAATTTTTCTTACTGCAAACGCACAACAGGCATTCACCCCAGGTAACCTTG